>CAZBSX010000001.1:0-22597 GCA_964494305.1 uncultured Legionella sp.
ATACGATCCTGAACCAAAAATAGCGACATTGCCAACACCGGGTAAGCGCTCCAGTTCATTTTGCATATTGATGGTGGCATAATTATTCAAAAACAACCCATCATACTCACCATGTTCAGCGGTCAATGTAATAAATTGTAGGACGGCAGTGGATTTGGCCTGTACCACAACACCTTGTTTTTGGACCACATCGGGTAATTGTGCCATGGCGGCTTGTACGCGATTTTGCACCAGCATTTGCGCAAAATTCAGATCAGTACCAATCTCAAAAGTGACAATCAGCGTGTAAGATCCACTATTGGTACTGTTAGACTGCATATATAGCATATTTTCTACGCCATTGACTTGTTGCTCAATAGGAAGCGCCACTGTTTTAATTAGGGTTTTGGCGTCAGCCCCTGGATAGGATGTGGTGACTTGAATCGTCGGGGGGACAATCGCAGGGTATTGTGAAACCGGTAAGACGGCGATGGCAATCAGACCTAAAAACACCAGCAAGATCGCAATGACATTGGCTAAAACCGGGCGCTCAATAAAAAATTTAGATATCATGGTGGCGGTATCTCATTTTGCACTGGCGCTACTTGAATGCCAGGAGCGGCGTTTTGTAATCCAGAAACAACCACATGAGCGTTTGCGTCTAGTCCATTAGTGATAGCGCGATATCCATGGTCCGTAGGAGGGCCCACATTCACGCGTTGGATGATTACAATATTTTTTGCATTGACCGTAAAGAGATAAGCTCCAATTTGATCGTATTGAATCGCTGTTTCTGGGACAGTGAGTTGAGTTTGAGGTTTGCTGACTGGTACACGGACTTGGACAAACAGTCCTGGTAGTAATGTGTAATCTTTATTTGACAACAATGCGCGAAACTCCATTGTTCCGGTTGAAGCATTGAGACCGGTGTTCATAAAATTTAAGTGACCGACATGTGAAAAATCTTTTTTATTTTGCAAACTGACATAGACCGGAATGGTATTAATATCTTCGGGCTTGAGTCCATTATCGCGTGCGACACGACGAAGTCGCAGCAAATCTAATTCATTCAAATTAAAATAGACATAAATAGGATCGAGCTGCTCAATGGTCGCTAATTTGGTGGCAGCGCCATTACCGACTAAATTACCCACATCCACCAAATGGCGGCCCATTCGTCCATCAAATGGTGCAAGTACATGCGTATAACTGTAGGTAATACTCGCACTGTCTGCATTCGCTTTGGCTTTTTCCACTTCAGCTTGGGATTGTAACACTTTGGTTTCCCATTCTTGCACACTGTTTAAGGAGGTGGCATTTTGTTGATACATTTTTTGCTGACGCTCATGCTCAATCTTTGCATAAGTGTTGGAAGCAGTTTCTGCTGCCACAGACGCTTCGGCTCCTTTGAGCTTATCCAAGTATGGTTTGGGTTCAACGATAAATAACTCCTGTCCTTTCTTAACAAAGGTTCCATCGGTAAATTTGATTGCTTCAAGAAATCCTTCTATCCGAGCAACCAAATCTACTGCGTTATACGCAACTAATGATCCGGTTTGTGTCACATATTCAGTGACATTGGCGGCTTTGGGTTTTTGGACGACAACCATGGGCAGTGGAAAATCTGGCGTCCTGCTTTTGAGAATGCGCTGGATACCCCAATTTAGGCATAACACAATCCCGATACCGATGAGGAGTAATTTCAGCATTTTTGCATGTTGGTCTGACATCATAGTCCTATCACCAGTCGGGTAAATAGAGTTCTTGGGTTTGCTGCGGCTTACTCTTGGGAGGTTCATGATTTTGTTGTCGGAGTAAGCTTCCCCAGTTGGTCCGTGCGGCCATTTCTTGTTTAACCTCACATGGAACAATATCATTGCTTTTGCGAATTTGCCACCCACCGCCCAGAGAGCGATACAGTGCGACCAATGCTTTGGGAATATCTCCTTGTGCATTGGTTAAAGAAATTTGTACGTTGAGCTGTTGCATTTCAGATTGCAGGACAGGTGTAAAATCGGATTGGCCTTCTCGATATCGAATCATCGACAATTGTGTCGATTGTGAGGCTGAATTATTAGCAACGGTCAGTGCTTGCGTGGTATTTTTTGCTTCAATGAATTGCGTAATATTATCTTGCACTTCTTGCTGAGCACTTAAAATTTTATTTTGATAATCTAATAACGTTTGTTGAAACAGTGCATCTTGTGTACGGACCATATTGGTGATTTGTCCATAATTCAGGATGGGCCAATTGAAACCAGGACCTGCAGTGACCGTACGATTTGACCAATTAAATAATTCCCCCAGGGATGAGCTGTCAATGCTATTGGCAGCAAATGCAAACGTACCCGATAGTGAAAAAGAGGGGAATAACTCAGCTTTGATGGCACCAATCATTTCGGATTGTGCGATGACTTTCATGCGTGCTTCATAAATGTCGGGTCGTTTTGCAAGTGTTTCTCTCGGAATACCAACAGCGACGCGATTTGGTGCATGTGGAATGCCTCGTTGCTTGCCGAGCATGCCATCTACGTGATCTGGTGTCGTGCCTAATAATACCCCTAATAGATTTTTTTGATGCTCCAAATTATTACGTAATGGCGGTAAACTGGCTTCTGTCTGAGCTAAGATAGTTTGGGCTTGATCGACGTCCAACATACTGGTTTGGCCTTCGGTATAACGCGTTTTTGCAATATTGAGGATCCCAGTTTGGACCTGAATATTCTGCTGAGTGACTCGAATCAGTTTTTCGGTGGTTCGAATGCCAATATACGTGATCGCAATATCTGAGGTGAGCGTGACTAACGCATGGTCATAGGCGGCATAAGAGGCTAAAAAATTCGCATCATTGGCTAAAATGGCCCGTCGATATTTCCCCCAAAAATCTAATTCCCAACTGGCAGATACACCTATTGCAGCAGTATTGAACGAGGGTGGCAAGACAAACTGCAACGACTGTCCACCAATCCGGTTATAGGTTAAATTTCCGATGACCGCTTGTTGTTGTGGGTAGAGTGCACCGACAGATTGCGCCAATTGAGCCCGTGCTTGTAAGACGCGAGCCCCTGTGGCTTGGAGGGATAAGTTGTGAGTGTACCCATACTGGATGAGCGCATTGAGCGTTGGGTCATGAAACGCTTGCCACCAATTGGCATTACGAATGCGCGATTCTTTGATGGATGGATTGGGTTTTTTCCAATGCGGTGCAATTTTTTGCGGAGGCTCTTTATAATTGGGCCCAACCGCACACGCACTCAAGGTTAGGAGCGTGGTGATTGTGAGCAATCTCAATAAAAAGAGTATCATACTCTGTTATATCCGTGTGAGTCTTGAATATATCTATATTCATCTGTCCTATCCTTTGAAATTATCACAGAAACCTTGTGAAGCAAAACAGATAGAGCAAAGTATTTTTTTATGCGAAGATGAAAAATAAGTGCCATCAAAAAGGATAGAGATATGCACAATCGGATTGCGTTAATTACAGGAGGTGTTGGGGATATTGGGACGGCAATATGTCGCGAGTTTGTTGCGTTGGGTGCGACAGTGATTGCCGCGGATCATGTCTCCAAAGAACGCGGTGCAGACTGGTGCGCACAACAAGAATCTGCAGGTTTTAAAGTGGATTATGTGGCCATGGATATCAATTCTTTTGAGCATTGTGAAACGGTTGCACAGGATGTTCTCCAACGCTATGGGGCCATTGATATTCTGATCAATGCGGCGGGTACAATTAACGATGCTCAGTTGCGTAAAATGACTAAACAACAATGGGATGACGTGGTTCATACCGATCTAGACAGTATGTTTAACGTCACCCGCCAATTTATTAATGCTATGATTGAACGAAAATATGGTCGAATTATTAATGTATCTTCGGTCAACGGCGAGAAAGGGCAATTTGGTCAGACCAATTATTCTTCTGCGAAATCTGGTGTGTACGGTTTTACCAAATCATTAGCGCAAGAAGTTGCAAAATACGGGATAACGGTGAATGCGATATCACCCGGTTATGTCGATAGTAAAATGGTGCGTTCAATCAGTAAACCAGTTTTAGACCAAATCATTGAAGACATTCCAGTCGGTCGTTTGGCAGCACCCGCGGAAATTGCTTGGGCGATTGCTTTTCTAGCCTCGGAACGTAGTGGATTTGTTACAGGCACAAATTTGGCGATTAATGGTGGCATTCACATGTATTGAGGTGGTTATGGACACAGAACAGAGTCAACACGTTAAACTGATTAAAAAATACAAAAATCGACGTTTATACGATTTGGAGCGCAGTCAGTATATTACGATCGAAGAATTGCAGTCCTATGTGTTGCAAGATATTGATTTTCGAGTTTTAGATGCGACAAGTGGTAAAGATTTAACGAATGTAACGTTGCTGCAAATTTTTGTGGATTTAGAAACGCATTCCTCACAAGCCTTATCGCCTAATGTACTACGGCAATTGATCAAGCTATCCCAACATCCTTTGAGCCAACAGTATAAAACTATGTTGGAACAAGTCCTTAACAATATTCAAGATCATTTGAGTCCTTATTTAAATACGGTGCAAGAAACGACAGATTTGTGGAAAAAACAGTCTGAGATGTTCATCAAATCATGGCAAGACTTATTTCGTAATCGAGGGTAATGGTGGATAAGATTATTTTAGCAACCCAATCTCGGGGTAAAATATTAGAATTTACAAGCTTATTGGCACCCATCCAATGCATTCCTCAGGCGCAATTGCAAATTTCTGAGGCGGCAGAAACGGGCTTAAGTTTTCTTGAAAACGCGCTTATCAAAGCACGTCATGCGAGCCAGAGCAGTGGTTATCCAGCATTAGCAGATGATTCTGGGTTGGTGATAGATGCGTTACAGGGACGCCCAGGTATTTATTCTGCGCGTTTTGCCGGTGCTAAGGCGTCTGATGCAGAGAATATGCAGAAGGTATTAGCGTGTATGCAGGGTATCGATGCAGCACAGCGGCATGCTTATTTTTACTGTGCACTGGTCTTAGTACGCTATCCTAATGATCCAACGCCCCTTGTGGCGGTCGGGCGTTTGGATGGTGTGATTGCCCAAACCGCGCAAGGCACGCAAGGGTTTGGCTATGATCCTATCTTTTTTCTACCTGAGCAGAAAAAAATGCTTGCGGAATTATCCGCAGTAGAAAAAAACAAAATCAGCCATCGTGCTCAGGCTTTGCAACGTTTATTAGGGTATATCTCAAATATAGAATGATTGATCTCCCTTTCTATCTTTTCGCATTGTAGATTGGGCCAAGGTCCAACCTACGATAAGTCGATTAAGGATTCATGGTATCAGGACTCACAAAAGATCTCGATATGTTCTATGCTCATTCAGGAAAACCGGATCTAAAATTGACTCAATCTATCCGAGCCGCGACCATTAGGGAGCGGTGTATTGTGAATTGCGCATAAGATGCGTTTGCCCTGTATGCCTATCTAGTTTTTATTCTATATTTGACGCATCAGTAAAACATAGACTAAGCTGATTAAATGAGATTTAATCCATGTACACAAGGGGAGACTTATCATGAAACTTTCTACCACGGCGTTACTGATCGGTTTAAGCTGGAGCCACATTGGAGCCGCGATGCCCACTTCTGATGCCCTGGCGGAATATTGCCTTGCAAAAGGCGGGACGCTTACGCCGATGACGGCTTGGTTTGAAACAGAGAAAGGATCGATTGCGGGATTCACTGAACAGTTTTGTACATTTGAGCGTGATCGTGGTCATATCGTGATTGGTCTATCAGCGTTTGCTTCTGAACAACCGAATATTGCCGCTACTTATATGAAAAACTTGCCTGAAATTACTGAAAAATCAACGTTAATGGTGGGTGGCGCAGGTAATCCTTCTTATAATGTATGTAAAAATTTAGGAGGTACTGCAATAGGTTTTAGATTCCCTGGTACGTTTAAACCGAAAGATGGTGGCGGCGATTCCGATGTTTGTGTATTTGGTGATGGTTCAATGGTCAGCGCATGGTCTTTAATCTACATGGCTAATCACCGAACAGGATATGATGAAATCAAAGGCTATGTGAAATCACAGCCATTGGCCATACCGATCAATGCCATTCTGTCAGTTTCACATTAGAACAGTACTCTCTTATTTTTCCTGTCATTACGAGTAATCAGGATTGCTCGTAATGACGATGAGTCTGGATGTCGCGGCTATGCGATCTTAAAACTTATAAACCAACGACAGATCACCTTCTAGAGTACTGAACGAGTTGTAGTAAGTCTGCGTAGGGAAGCCTGAGCTCGGCAAACCAGTCCCTGTGCTTGTCGTTGAACCGTAGGTGGTATACATTACATCGAGTCGTACTAAAATCCCTTGAATGACATACGTTGTCCAGCCTAAGCCACTTTGAAAGCCGCTTTTATGGAACGATGAATTGATATAGCCATAATTGCCGCTGTCTTTGACTCGAAATTGTCCATTAGCATATCCTAAAATCACATGACCTTGAATGCCAGGAGAGAATTGATAGCCGGGGAGGATGCGCACGCCTGCATTGTACCGTGAGCTGACGCTATACGTTGTGTTAGGTGCGATATCATGATTGATCGCAACATTCAAGCCATTGGCATTGCCATAGCCTTCAATGCCAATATTGAAGCGATCATAGATTGTGTAATCATAGCCAACATACCCGCCGCCTACCGCACCTAGGCTACCCAGTTGATGCGACTCTGGATTGACCACATGCTGCTCTTTAACGACGAGATTACTGAGTCCAAGATTGGCGCCTGCATAAATCCCATCGTAATCACCCGGTGCATCATCGAGCGAACCCATAACACCTGCCCAAGTTTGCATCGTGTTGAGAATCAATGCGGTCATGACCAATTTTTTATACTGTGAATTCATAACATATCCTTTTGTATATATGGCAATATTGATTAAATAAATTTATAAATCAGAGTTAAATCACCTTCCACGGTACTGAGTGGATTACTATACGTTTGGTAAGCATATGCAGGATTACTGCTGCCGCCTATGGAAGAAATCGTGCCATACGTCGTGTATAATGCATCCGCACGGATAGTGAGGCGTGGCGTCAAAGCAACTTTCATCCCTAAACCACATTGAAATCCGCTTTTGTTGACCGATTGATCGATATACCCATAATTCCCATTATCTCGAATGGTAAATTTGGCATTGGAATAGCCTAAAATCAAATGTCCCACGGTTTTGGGGTAAAACTCGAACCCGGGCAGCACGCGTAGACCCGCATTATATGTCTGATTGACTGAATAATTATTGGTGGGTGTTGATAAAGTTCGGGCGTCGATAGTGAGTCCGTTCGCATTCATAAACCCTTCCAAACCAATTTTTATGCGATTATAAAGACTATAATCATACCCTACGAGGCCACCGCCTACGATTCCCGTAGCGCTCAATTGATGTGATACAGAAGGAAACTCAGTGGATTCGGCATCGATCAAATCGGCAACGCCAATATCCGCACCCACGTATAGGCCGGTATATTCGTCAAATTCAGCATCGCCTAACGTGCCGCCAAATGCGATTTGAGTGAATACGATTAAGGTGGGCAAACTCATTGTTTTGAAGAATGTCATCATACAATTTCCTTATTAAACTAGGGCCTGGTGGCTTGAGTCTGTTGACCATTCAATTCCTCACTCACTACGTCGCTGCGTGTGTGGCGTGAATGGTCAACAGCCCCTAATAACTGGCGTTGAGCATAGCGTTGATATTAGCGTAAGTTAATAAAATTTGAAAGCAGATTTCGAGACTGTTATAGTGATTATCCTCTACCTGGTTTGTCGGTAAGACATGCTCGATTATCTCGAAATTTTGAATGCGCTGATTCGGCAAATAGACGGAAAACTGCTGGCAATTCAAGATGGAAAATTACGGGATGACGACATTGAATTGCTCATTGATTACGGGCTACAAGGCGCTCGCGTCGTAACACTGTACCAACGTACGATGCCATTCTGTCTTGCGCTCATTGAGCTGAGCGCGCAAATGAGTATCACGTATTCTGATTTGAGATTAGAGCAAGCGCTCATTCGACGCGCAAGTCACTTGCGTGGATTGCGGCATTCTAACAACAATCCTGTTGCAATTTTTGGTGCAAGTTTTAATCCAACTACCTTAGGGCATGCTGATTTTATTCATAGACTATTGCATCAACATCCAGAGGATTTTGCGACAGTTTGTTTGATTCCATCACGTCAATCTCCCTTGAAATCCAAAGCAGACTATGCGTCAGTCGCAGATCGTTTACACATTCTCGAATTGGTTTTACACACTGAAATGTCCCCTGCAGAGCGTGCTCGTTTGCGGATAGAAACTTTGGAAGTGGTGCGTGATGCGCCATCATGGATGGTCATGACAGTCTGCGCATTGATTTTGATGCATCAGGCTGAAGAAACCTATACGTTAGCGTGTGGCTATGATCATATTCTTGCAATGCAAGATTGGTATCAGTGGCAAGCATTTGCTGGTTTGTGTACCTTGAGTTTTTACCCCCGCGCAGGTATTGCGCTCGCCAATGACGTCCATATCAATGCGTGTATTGCCTTGTGTAAGGCGGGGATAAAAAGCAAAATCCTGTTTGCAGACGAATCTGAACAAAAAGCATTTTTTACCGCATGGAAACAGCATATGGTCAATGATTCACTGGCGCAGAATCTTGAATTGATTTATGACCCAGCGGCGCAAATTCGCTCAAGCTCTGCTACGGAAATTCGAGCATTTTATCAGCACCCTAATTTGCAGCAATCGAGACCACCTGAGATCACGCCTGAAGCGCATCGTTACATTGTAACGCATGGTTGTTACTCAACAGATCCTAACCAATTCTGCTAAGATCACGCCGACAAAAAACAATAAAACGAAACCAGAGAGCACTTTACCCCCAGGTACCCGATAGCCGCAGAGCTTTAAGTGGTAACGACCTTTGAAAATCATGAGCATGGGGAGTACTCCCATTAAAAGTGCTACGAGCAGGCCGGCCCAACTTAGGATTTGATTGAATCCAGTAGGGATCACGCGTAGGAAAATGATAGGTGGAATATAGGTTAGGAGCAATAATAAGCCACCGGACACGCCTCTTGGTTCTAATTGTAGGCCGTCTGCTAGCGCATGATATAACGCCATTGAAACCCCTAAAAATGAGGTAATCACTGCAAATAACGCAAATAACGTCAGGATATGAGGTAAAGAAGGACTGTTTGTAATGTGAATCAATGCATTTGCTACGCCGGTACCATTATCCAAACTATGTGCAATGGCACGTAAGCCGTGCGCGCCTAATAATGGAATATTTCCTAATGTAGCCAGTTCCCATAAAACATAAATGATTAACGTTACAATACTGCCCAGAATAATTGTTTTTTGTAAGGCCTGACTGTGTCGTTCGAAATAAATACTCAAGGAAGGTACGATAACGCTATAACCAAATGCTGTGATTAACAAAGGGACTGCTTTGGGTAACAACCATAAATTTTGCGCAGGTTGCGTGAGCAAACTGCTCTGAATTGTCGGGAGAGTTACCCATAGAATAAGAAGATAAGTGACAGCTAATCCTACTGCCATTGCTCGATTGATGTGATCAACGACCCGAATTCCGAAAAAAATGAACAAACCAATGAGGCCAATAAAGATCAGCATGCCCCATATCTGATTTAAATTAATCTGCCAAAAATAATGCACCGATTGCATGATCCAGCTGGAGCCAGCCAATAAGTAAGTACACATTAACGAGTATAAAAGCGCTAAATAGATGATCCAAATGACGATCTTGATTTTGGGACCAAAAAAGAATTGCGTGATGCTTAAGAGATTAGCAGAGGGGGATTTTTGCCATAAATGGACTTCTAAATAATAGAGGGCAGCCAGGGTGGAAAACAACCAGCACAGCACAAACAATACCAGACTCCAACCGAAACCTGCTTCGCCAGTGTCACTTGGGATCCCCAAGATCCCGGTACCCACTGAAGTCCCACAAATGAGCAATATTCCACCGAGTACTTTTGAGTTCATACATCACGATTATTGAAAAAAGTAACCCAGTTATAGCATGACATTTTGGCTCAAGCTAGCGATTATTTTTGAAACACATAGGTTCCTGGCGCTCTTGGTAAATCTTCATTCAAATGTGGTGCTGGAATGCGTTTGGGATCTGAATTTTCTACGATCCATTGTTGCCATGGGATCCACCAAGATCCGTCATGTTGCTCTGCGATGTCAAACCAAGCTTCAGGGCTGATGAATGAATACGTTTTTTTACGGCGACGAATACGATACCCTGCATTAGCATGCCCAGGTTCAGAGACAATACCTGCATTGTGCCCACCTTTCACCAAAACAAATGTTAAATCATGATTCAATAACAAATGGGTTTTGTACACCGATTTCCACGGAGCGACGTGGTCCTTTTCCGTGCTGACTATGAAGGAAGGTGCGGTGATACTTTCCGCAGCGATGTTTTTGCCTTCAACCACGTAGCGGCCAGCGGCTAGATCATTATTCATAAAGAGTTTTTCTAAATATTCGCTGTGCATTTTGTAGGGCATGCGCGTCGCATCCGCATTCCAGGCAAACAAATCAATCATGCCGCGTCGTTCTCCATGCATATAATCTTGTAACATTTTAGACCAAATCAAGTCATAAGAACGCAACATTTGAAATGTTCCAGCCATTTGTTTGGTATCGAGATAGCCTTTCTCCCACATCATATTTTCTAAAAAGGCCAATTCACTTTTATTGGTGAAGAGGAGGAGTTCACCTGCTTCAGTAAAATCACCTTGTGCAGCTAGCAAACTGAGGCTTTTTAAGCGTTTATCGTTATCTCGTGCCATAGCTGCTGCGGTAATAATAGATAGTGTGCCGCCTAAACAGTATCCGGCAAGATGAATTTTGGTTTTGGGGAAGATACATGAGATCGTATCGAGCGCATCCATAGCGCCTAGTCGATAATAACTATCCATGCTTAAATTGCGATCTTTGCTTTTGGGATTAATCCATGACACGATAAATACGGTATGTCCTTTGCTGACTAACCATTTTACCAATGAATTATTGGGTGATAAATCCAAGATATAATATTTCATAATCCAAGCAGGTAAAATTAAAATTGGTTCACGATAGACTGTTTTGGTCTTTGCTTCATATTGAATGAGTTCAATCAAACGATTTCTAAAGACTACGCGACCTGGCGTAACGGCGACTTGTTTGCCTGGTATGAAATTTTCTGAGCCGGCGGGTGGCGTATTGGTGACATGTTCCCATAGATCGGTCATGCCCAATTCTGTTCCACGAATGAGGTTCATACCCCAAGAACGAATCGTTTCCGAGAGTAAATCTGGATTAGTGAGGACAAAATTCGCAGGCGACATCGCATCTAACATTTGTCGTGTGCAAAATGCCACTACGCGCTGTGCATGATTAGACAGCCCCGGAACATTCGTAGCAAGCATCCACCAATCTTCTAGCTGGTTAAAAGCTTCCGCTGCGCCTCTCCAAGGCATAGACTCCCAACTTTTTGATTGAAATCGAACGTCTTTGCCTTCTGCAATGGGTTCATGAGCAATAATTTTGTGTAAAAATTCGTGTACATGCAAAGGAAAATACAGCTCAAGCTCGAGGATGCGGCCGGGTGATTGCATCAATTGGAGCAGCCATCCTATGAATGCGGTTCGCACACCAGCGGGACTCACTCCCTTGGTTATTTTAGCCAGATTGGCTTGATAAAATCGATCAATAAGTGTGTAAAAGGATTGCGGGCTGTCTGCATCAAATAGGCCGTCGTTTGCATCGTCTGACGGATCGTTATTCAATTTTTGAGCATCAACACACGGGCTAGACTGAGTGGCGCGCTGTCGTTTCGTAGCCATGCGACGGATTCCTCGTGTACGTTGGACCTTGGCCCAACGAGCCAAAATGGTTGGGCCAAGGCCCAACCTACTAAGCTTAGGCACAAGAAGAGATAATTTCCAGTTTTGGTATGACGTGAGGACTTGCGTTTCGGTTTACGTGTTTAAGGATTGTTGGCCAAAATTGTTTGACCAACAGGGCCAAGCTCTGCAGTGGTCAGTGGAAATTTAGTTTTGGGGTTAGGTTCCGGTAACGGATTAGTTGCGTCGACTGACGCATCGTCTTCTACGTAGAGCGACCCGGATTCTGGCGTATCATTATCTTCGCCTTGAATTAAATATTGTCGATGCTGTAAATAGGCGTCTCGGACGAACGTGTATTTGTCTAAAGCTTCACTGATGAGGCGATCATTATCCAGCATTTGTGCGCGAAGATCGATATAGCGTTCACCTAGGAGTCCATAGAGCAACGATGTGCTGCGAATATAAGGATAGGGCGTAAAAAAAGTATACTCGAACATCAATGCCATACCATCACGTAATGTACTCGGTCCTAAGAAAGGAATCATGACATAAGGGGAGTGCTTATCGCCCCAAATGGCAAAGGTTAATCCCAAGTCATTACTGCGTCGAGGAAGCCCAAATGCAGTTGCTGGATCAAAAATACCACCCACACCGAAACTGGTATTGGCAATGAAACGCCAAGTATCTTTCAACGCATGTGGATAATCCGCTTGCAACAAATCGTTGATCACAGTGGGTATCATATTGATGTTGGTGTAAAAATTATTGATCCCTGCACGTAACGGTGCCGGCAATACTACGGCATATAATTTAGCAACGGGTTTGACTGCAGTGGCATCAAAAGCACGATTAAACTTGAAAATTTCACGATTAATCGATTCGTAAGGGTCTTCTGGGTTGGGGCCCCGTTTTAGACAGCCTTGCAAGCCCAAAAGAATCATTATCGTAATACAGAGTTTTGTAGATCGCATGAATACCGTTATAATTCTGTACGGTAAAACACTAATACTACCTGAGAATAATCGACTTTCATAGAAATTTTATAAGCAATCTCGTAGTGCAGTTGCTATAATGGTCAGTTCGAGTAATAATAACCCCCGCAGGGCTTGCGTAAAATGGGTGCTTAATGTTTTGCGCAACCGTAATAACTGTCCTTAGGTGAATTGGAGAGTACAATGAGTATGACGAGTACATTGGATGAAGAATTACAAGTCATTCAAGACAAACCCGGTGCACAGCTTGCCGCACAACGAATTTTGCGGGATTATTCGCCAGAATATGTGGCTGGAAAATTACATTTGCGTGTCCGGATCATCGAATTACTCGAAGCAGATGATTACGCAAACATGCCTGAACCTGTATTCATTAAAGGGTATTTGCGTGCCTATGCCAAATTATTAGGTGTGCCACCTGAGCCTTTGTTAAATATGTTCAATTTACTATATTCCGATGAAAGAAAATCAGAAAAAACCTTATGGCAAAGTCGTAGACAAAGCAATAAAGCAGAATATTTGGTACGGTGGGTCACAATCCTATTAAGTTTGAGTGTGTTGGTTGCAGTGGGCATGTGGTGGGAGTCAAGTAGAGAAAACGGTCATATTTTATCGCCCAAACTTGAACAACAGGCGTCATTACAACAACCGCAATCTTCAGAAAATGTCAGACTCACTGATTTATCGAAAATGCGATCGTTACTGTCTTCAAGCGAAACACAAGCCGTTGCCCCAGGAGACGCAGAGTGACAGAACGCATTCAAGCCATTCGTGGGATGAATGATGTATTACCGAATGACGCTGTGAAATGGCAAAATATAGAGCAAGTGTTTGCACAATGTATGCAAGCGTACGGTTATCAAGAATTGCGCTTCCCTATCTTAGAAAATACAGCGTTGTTCAAGCGTACGATCGGTGATGCCACCGATATCGTTGAAAAAGAAATGTACACGTTCCTCGATTTAAACCAAGAATCAATGAGCATGCGTCCAGAAGGCACTGCAGGCTGTATTCGCGCTTGTTTGGAGCATGGGCTACTCCATAATCAACAACAAAAACTATGGTACAACGGTCCCATGTTTCGCTATGAAAAACCTCAAAAAGGCCGTTACCGACAATTTCATCAACTGGGCGTCGAAGCTTTGGGTTTCCCTGGAATTGGGATTGAACTTGAATTAATCTTGGTGTGTCAACGGTTATGGTCATTACTAGGCGTAGGACAAACGCTGCAATTACACATTAATACGTTAGGTGTTCTTGAAGAACGGCAAGCATACCGCCAAAAATTAATAGATTATTTTTCGCAGTATGAAGAGATGTTGGATGAGGATTGTAAGCGGCGTTTACACCGCAGCCCAATCCGAATTTTAGATAGTAAAAACCCAAATCTAAAGGATATCATTCAGAATGCACCGAAACTCATTGAGAGTTTAAGCCCAGAAAGTCGGCAACATTTTGACGATGTACGGGCTGGATTGGACGCTTTAAATATCCCTTACCAAATTAATCCTACCTTAGTGCGCGGGTTGGATTATTATGGCCATACGGTATTTGAATGGGTGACAGATCGTTTAGGGGCACAAGCTACAGTCTGCGCAGGTGGCCGCTATGATCTCTTGGTCGAACAATTAGGAGGCCAAGCGACGTCCGCAGTAGGGTTTGCACTGGGATTGGAACGCTTATTACTCCTGATGGACACCGTAGATGCTGCCTCTTCTTGTGTGCCGAAACCGGCCATATTTGTGATTACTGAGAGCGAGCAATATCAGCCTCAGGCGCTGTTACTTGCCGAGAATTTACGCCAAGTGGGTGGATGGGATGTTGTGGTTTATCTGGGGCAAGGGCGAATGAAAACGCAGTTTAAACAAGCGGATAAAAGTGGGGCGCGTTTTGCCCTGATTCTTGGCGAGCAAGAAATGCAAGACAATGTCGTGAGTCTGAAAGATTTACGTGACGGTGAACAAAAAAAAGTGCGGCGAGACGAGTTGATCGAGGTTTTGCGTAAGTCTTAAAGGAGAAAAACATGTCTACGGTATATATGACCGAAGTTGAACAATTAGAAGTGATCAAGCGCTGGTGGAAGCGCTATCAACAAGTGATTCTCACTGGATTGACCGTGGTGCTCTTGTTGGTGTCTGGTGTTCGTTACTGGCAGTGGCATCAGCAAAAAGTCACGGAACAAGCATCGAATGCGTATGAGCATTTGATGATAGCTTTTTCGAGTCATGATGCTGAGGCAGTCAGCGCGTATGCACAACAACTCGTCACGCAGTATTCGGGGACCATTTATGCCGATACGGCACATTTGATTCGAGCAAAATTAGCATTGGCGACGGGGAAATATGCTGATGCGAAACAAGCACTTCAGACAGTGGCTGTACATTCAAAGTTCACTATTTTGGCTGATGTTGCCCGACTTCGTTTGGCACGTGTTTTCATGTATGAAAAGGCGTATGACGCGGCATTACAACAACTTGAGCTGGTCAAAAATATCAATTATGTCGCATTGCGGACCGAATTGCGTGGGGATATTTATTTTGCGATGGGTAAATTAAAAGCAGCAAAGCATGAATATCAAGTGGCGCAAGCAAGTATTGAGAAAACAGGTGTCAATAATTTATTTTTAGAGATGAAACAACATGATGTGTTGATTGCAATGCATGCAGCGACGCCAGTGCATACTGCGCACGCATTGTCTTAAGCGATAAATAAACCGTGCTGTTGGGCCAAGGCCCAACCTACGCATAGGTTCTAATAGGGGACGTACAATGCGCTTTTTTTCCAAATTACTTTTAGCTGGACTGTGTGGTATCGGGCTACAAGCGTGCTCAGTCATTGATGATTATGTCTTAGGTAAAGATAACACCTTAAAACCGAAGCCTTTATCTGCACTGCAAGCGAAAGTGAATGTACAGCAGATTTGGTCGGTAAAAGTCGGGAAATCTCATCAATCTAAAGTGTATTATAAATTAAAACCGGTTACAGTTGGCAATACTATTTATACCGCAGACGCAAGTGGCCGTATTTCGGCGGTATCTAGTCGTCAAGGAAAAATTCTCTGGACCAATCCTCTACCGAAAGAGGTAGTTTCTGGCCCAAGTGTGGCGAAGGGGTATGTTGTTGTCGGTACTGAAGCAGGGACATTAGTGGCGTTATCTCAAACCGATGGCCATCTGATTTGGGAAGCGCAGCTGTCAGGGGATGCTTTGGCGAAATCTGCCATCAATGACCACGTTGTGATTGCAAAAACAATCGATGGGCATTTATATGCGTTAGATTTGACAACTGGAAAACAAATTTGGATGGTCGATCATGGTGCGCCCAATTTAATTTTAAAAGCCAGTTCAGCGCCGTTGATTTCAGGAAATGTAGCTTTAATCGGTTATTCTGATGGCAAATTGGATGCGATTGACTTGGATAAAGGTCGTATGGTTTGGCAGCGCAGCATTGCCTATGCCAATGGCGCAAGCGATGTTGAGCGTTTGGTGGATATTGATGCAGATCCTATCTTACGTGGTCATTCAATCTATTTGGCCAGTTATCAAGGGTATATTGGTGCGATGGATCTCAATGATGGTCAATTCATTTGGTCAAAAAGAGCGTCAGTGTATAAAAACATGGCCATGGATAGTGATACCTTGTATGTCACAGACAGTTATGATGTATTGCGTGCATATCAATTATCTACGGGCCAAATCAAATGGAAGCAAGCGGCGTTGAAAGGCTATGGCGTGACTGAGCCTGTGTTGTTAGGTTCACGTGTGGTAGTCGGAGATAAAGCCGGATTTCTCCATGTGCTTGCAAAATCCAATGGCGACCTGATTGGTCGTGAGAATGTAGGCTCTCCGATCACGATTTCTCCTGAAGTCTCTGGTCAACGAATCGCAGTAATGACTGTGGATGGTCTGTTGCATGCTTACCGAATGACATCCATATGATCCCAATTATTGCCTTAGTGGGGCGCCCAAATGTTGGGAAATCAACCCTATTTAATCGTTTAACCCGCACGCAAGCTGCCTTAGTTGCGGATTTTCCGGGGTTAACGCGGGACCGTCAGTACGGTGATGTGTTATTTGAAGACAAAGCATTTATGATTGTGGATACCGGCGGAGTCGGCGTTGAAGATGTTGCCGTAGATGCTTTAATGGCGAAACAATCGGCAATGGCGATTGATGAAGCTGATATTATTTTCTTTTTAGTGGATGCTCGTTCGGGGTTAACGCCAATCGACCGCGAAATTGCTGCTCGCCTGCGCAAATTAAGCAAACCCATCTTTCTGGTGATTAATAAAATTGATGGCTTGGACGAAGATGTGGCGTCTGCAGATTTTCAATCGTTAAATCTCGGTCCGTTGTTTGGGATATCCTCGAGCCATGGGCGCGGAATTAGCCCATTACTAGAAGCAGCCACCCAGCAATTTATGCCCGCCGAGACAGATAAGCAACCTACAGATGCTATATCCATTGCGTTTGTGGGTCGTCCCAATGTTGGGAAATCTACGCTAATCAATCGAATGTTGGGCGAAGAGCGTGTCGTGGTGTATGACTTACCTGGCACAACCCGAGATAGTATATCTATTCCATTTGAGCGAGATGGTCACCAATACACGTTGATTGATACCGCTGGGATTCGTCGCCGTTCACGCGTGGACGAAAAAATTGAAAAATTTTCGATTATTAAAACATTACAAGCCATTAAATCTTCGCAAGTCTGTTTACTGCTCATCGATGCACATGAAGGCTTAACTGAGCAAGATATGCATTTGCTGGGTTTGATCATTGAAGCGGGGAGAGCGTTGGTCGTTCTTGTGAACAAATGGGATGGCTTAGAAGAAGACCACAAAGAGAGAGTCAGAGAAACGTTACAACGTCGATTGCAATTTGTAAATTTTGCGAAATTTCGTTATATTTCAGCGTTGTATGGCAGTGGTGTCGGATTGTTATTTAAAGATATTTTAGATGCGTATGCCTCAGCGACCCAAGTGTTGTCAACGCCCAAACTCACGCGACTACTGCATGATTTGAGTACGCAACATGCGCCACCTTTGGTGAACGGGCGTAGAATAAAATTGCGCTATGCGCATTCCGGTGGCCATAATCCACCGATTGTGGTGATTCATGGTAATCAAGTTGAAGCGCTGTCTGAAACGTACAAACGCTATTTGAGCAAAGGTTTTACTGAGCAATTGGGCTTAGTCGGTACGCCCTTAAAACTTGAATTCAAAAGCAGTGCTAACCCGTTTAAAGACAAGAAAAATCAATTGACCGATCGCCAGGCTAAGCACCGACAACGACTGATAAAACGCGCCAAGCGTAGACCGAAGTAGGTTGGGCCTTGGCCCAACACTCGCTAGGTTGAGCCAAGGCCCAACCTACTCTGTTGATAAGTTTCACATTTTTTATTGAAAGCATCTAAATAAACAGGAGGTGGTTCCTGAGGATGGTACAGTCTGTCCACATGTGTGCGGTACTTGGCTAAAGCTTGTTGCGCTTTGTTTTTTAGTTCTGGACTATCTTCATCTACGAGTACCACAGAACGATAAGCAGCCTCTGCATTTGCAGCATGGCCCAGTAAGTCTATGATCTGATTAAATTGCTCATATCTAATTTGCATTGAGTTTCCTTACTATTTTACATCCGACAAACCATATTCGTATCGAGTTGTCGCAAAACTTTATCCGTACCACAAGTTGTTTCAGTAAGTTTTGCAAAAAAACTTAAACGATGTTCTGCATATTTGGGTTCTGATTTCTGAACAATCTCTCGGATCTGGCTTTCCTGATAAAATGCTTGGTTTTTCTGTAAAAGTGTATTTAAAGCTGAAATTGTATAACTCTGATGTTTGCCAAATAGACCGCATAATAGCGTATTGAAAATCCAACCTACCCAGGATTCAGATTTGTAAGTGTTCAATGCATTAGCCAAGTCTTCGCGCCGAATTTCTCTCTTATTGCGTTTTCTATATTCAGTTTCAATGTAGGATAATTGGAAGTGTCCTTTATATTTTTCCAGCGTCAACTCGTATTCTATGGCGCTGATATGATGTAGCTCTATTGCAACGACATCAAAACACTGATACAGAAAGGTAATATATGCTCGATAGCGTTCCCCTTCATCTGTAGGATTTGGAATGATCATTCCCTCGTTCAGTATAGCCATAACATCTTGAAAGTATTTCGAAATAATTATTTGATTACTGGTTTTTTGCTGAATCAAGGTATACGTCAAATGACATAATTGCAAGGATGGTAATGGATTTAGACCACAGAGTGTATAAGGTCGATTAGCGTAACGATGCATATGCCCAGATAGTATAATGGCTGGAATAGGGATCTGATGTTGATCGAGATGTTGTTGAGTCGGTTGTCCATCATAAAATCTAGAATGAATCTCGGTAACTATATTTAAAGCGTCAAAGTTTTCAGTAATTTGATTCAATAGATATTGAAGAAAGAGTGTGAAGCTTTGTTTTTTTAGGGGTGTTGATGCGCGATCTCGCTGTCTGATAACATAAGCTATAAAGCCATCTATCGTATCCATTTGAAAGACGAAAGGTTTTGTTAACAGAGTTTCATTACAAAACTTAAGAAAACGTTGGTTAGTTTCGGTAAGAATAGGAAGTACATCTTCTGGCGCCTGTTGCCAATCGTGATAAGATACTGACATCTAATGTCCTGTGACGTAATATGGATATCAATTATGGCATAAAAATAGACTATATGTCTACAAATAGATGCTTTATGCTGGCATGAACATCAGGTTGCCCTCGCGCGCTAAAACTCGGCCTATTCTGGCCGAGCTAGTAGAAATATCAACAGACGCTAAGCCCCCAATTGTTGATACATTGAGAAGAGTGATGCGTCTGTATCCTCGCCATTCAATGCTATTTCATCCTTGTTGTTTAACGCTTCTTCTTGCTCTTCTTTGGTGCTTTGTGCAAAAAGGCGCGGATCGAAGAAGCGTTCGATGGTTGTTTTCATGTTGTCTAAGACCGATTTGACTTCGTTATGAGTAGTATGATCAATTACAATCTGATCTACAGTTTTTCGAACAAAAGGAGTGCTCATGATACGAATGAAATGCTCTGGAGTAAGTACGTGATTTTCTTTGAGCCTAGAAATGCCTATCAATTCTTCCGTGTCCCAATGCTGTTCGAGCACTTGTGCGTAAGCAATTTGTACGTCAGAGTTGTTAAGATCCATATGCGCTGATTTGAGCGTATCTAAAATTTCAATTGCTCGTTTAGGATCTTGAAGCGTGAGCACAAATCGCAAATGATCTACAGAAAACACCCCTTGAAGGAAGCCTTTAGTATGAAGCTCGGTAACAAGCTCACTATAATTGATTGTCCAACAACTGAAATGACAATTTTCCAGAACATCTGCATACTGTGTTGTATTTGTATCATCCAATACGTGCATTGCATGGAGTTGGTTGAATAGTTTACTGACTAAAGATGAATGATAATGGTTTTTTATTGCCGCTTTAATGATCACAGGTGCTGTGAGTTTGGAAGGCAGATCGAGTGATCTAATAATGGTTGGTGTATCGCTCCTTACGTTTGACGTATTCAAAAAATCTCGATAAGTTGCTGTATCGCCATCGTCGATCAGGTGCAAGTCTTTGAGACAAGTTAACACATGAGTTGCGTTACTACGGTTGTGACTATCGAAAGAGAGGACAAACTGCAAATTGCCTAGGTTGAGCAAATCATGCTGGTGGAGCACATTAACGTCGCAAGTAGTACTTGTTTCATCAGCGGAGTTTCGGTTTAATAAAATAGTGAGGTATTCTGCTGAATCTGGACCTGAAATTAATTTGGCTTGATCTAACGCAATGAGTGCGTTGGCGCAATAGACTGGATTGCCTTTATCGTGCAGAAGCGTCTCAAGCATAGGAAGCACGTCTTCGTTAGCAAACCAGTCACTTAGATAATCCAATGCTTTGTGCAAACCAGATCTGCGTGGATGATTTTTCAAGAGTTGGACGTACTCAAGGAGTGCTTTGGGATGCTGTGTGCGGGCCAAAATCTGCTGAATTCGCACTATAATGTTGGCTATTTCTGCTTGATCACCTGGGATGCTGAGTAATGTTGCAACCAAACTTGGCGCATCTGGGCTGTGGAGTAGTTGCGCAGCTGCAAGGATCGAAAGAGCTTTGTCGAACGCATGGAAGTAGAAAGCTTGTTTTTGTTCTAACAGCTGGCAATATACGTGCACTTCGGTTGCACTTTCCATTACGCCATAGGGTTTAAGACTGACTAAAAAATCGGCAGCACAAGGCGGAGACTCGTTTTTTACGATCGCACTAAAATAATCTAGGGCGTACTCACCATCAAGCAATGCGTGTGTATTGAGCCGATTTATAGCGTTGCCCAAACCGCGGTCAATATTAAGCAAGATAGAAGCCAAGATCGCGGATTTGTGCGCTGTTTGATCGACTTTGGTTTGATTGAGGGCGTTTACCGTATAGCCAAGCGGTGAGGAAAGAAAGGTCCGTAGACCAGTTGTAACCCAGTGCTGAAAAAACCAAATATGTTTGGGAAATGCCATACAAACAGCAAGAGCTTGTGCTTCCGTGATTTGACTGCCACGGATAGCATCTAATGCGACACCTAATTGCCTAGGGAAAAACAGCCATCTTATCGGCCACCAAAGCTTTTGGTAACTCTCTTTCAGCGCCAATATATTAGCTTGACTTGTTTGTGATAGCACAAATGACCTCTAGAGCTAAAAAAAAGACCATTATACCATAAAACATGACACATAGGCCATCTGCAAAAATTAGATACGGTTGTCCGAGTTAAGAACGCGCTAAACTTTCTGGAAAGCGGGCAGTTTTACGCACCTAATGAGGCCGACTGCGATGAGGATGCAAATGGGAAGGAGTGATAATGCATACTGGTAGTCCTGCACTTCAATAGCACGGCCTGCATGCAAGGTATCCAGAAGATCTCCAATCAAGGGTTGCAGGATAGGTGTGGTGATGAGTGCTAATGTATTGGTTAGGCCAGTGGTGGTTGATAGTGTGCCTAGCGGTGCTAATTCATTGGCAAACGTATACCCTAAAATATAAGCGCCTCCCAGTAAGCCTAAAACCAGCATCATGCCGCTCATGAGATAGAGATTTTGCATGGGAAGATAAAGAATCAACAAAAACATACCTGCTGTTGCGAGATAGGCTGTCATGATAAGGCGTTGACGGGATTGGACATGATTCCCAAGATAACCAAAAATAGGGCAGGAAATACTTACGCCCAAAATGAAGATACCGTCAATATAACTCGCTTGAGCCAAACTGCAATGCAGTTTGATTTGTAGAAAAGGCGGCGCCCATAATGCACCGAATACAGGAATTAATACAAAAGTCAGGCCAATAAATAAACCATTTAACCATAAAGGTTTATGGGTAAGTACGGCCCAGATTTGTGCTCGGTTGACATGCCCATTTTGCGACAATCTGCTGCGGCTCGGGATATAGCGCCAACATAGCCATGCCGTTAAACAGGCCAACAGTGCGGCTGATTTCATGAAATCACGCCAGCCCAAATGGTTAATCAACGCACCAAGGCAAATGATCCCAAGGATAGCAGCTAGAAAGCTGAGGGTTTCTGTAGCACCGATTAAGAGTCCGAATAGGGGTCTGGGATAGTGTTCGCGAATGAGATGAGTGAGCGCGATAAAAGGGAAAGCCGATCCCAGTGCGAGCAGTGCACGCCCATAATACAGCCCCG
>CAZBSX010000002.1:0-7964 GCA_964494305.1 uncultured Legionella sp.
CACCTTGTTTAAAATCTTCTTTGAACTGGTAGTATCTCATTCTGCGTAGCTTTTTATTACTGATAATTCGCGGTTAATAGTGCCACCGTCATTATAGCCTGAGTTTCCGGTAGCAATTAATTGTTTTGCCTGTTGCAGTGCTTTTACAATGTTTTCGTATCGGTTTGCGCTGCCTGAAACAGAGAATGTATGGTTTACAGTTCTGTAAATTGCCAGAATATCTTGCGGAGCAACGGCTACGCCTCCTGTAAATGTGCCACCATTGCCCACCGATTGAGTAACCCAACTAATAGCTACTTTTATAAATACCCGTTTGCCTTGTCCGGTGTTGGTGGTTTCGGCAGTTTCAAAACTTTTGATGCCTGAACGCCCACGGTCAAGTTGTGCATATTGAGGAAAAACAATACCCGGATTTCCGGTATTTATAAATTGCCTTGCCAACTCAATAGCGTTGCAGGTATTTTTATACGCATTGCCGGTGTCGGCTATATTGAAATTCTGTGTTTTTTCTATGCCTTGCAAATAATAGCCATCAAACACAATTTGATTGATTTGTTGGGGAATCATCACCAAACCTGCAGGTGGACCCACCCCCCAAATTAAACTTGGTCGTGAGAGCAATTGCGCGATAGACTGAGATTGCAAACCAACAAACGTACTGATATTAAACTCAGGGAAAAACGCGGCACGAGCCACCCCAATATTTGCATTGGCAGCTTGCACGCGTTGCGCCGCCGCCGCAACATCCGGCCGTCTTTGCAATAATGCTGAAGGCACATCCGGCGATACCGCGACAAACCGCATGGGTACTTCTGCAGGTTTGAGATGAAAATTAGCCGGAATTGCCCCAGTCAATACCGCCAATGCGTGTTCTAATTTTGCACGCGATAACCGCATATTGGTGGCGATAGTTTTCGCTCGAGCTACAGTTTTTACTGCCTGGTCTTCTTCCAATGCCGACAATGCCCCACCTTGGTGCAATTGATGAATCAAAAATAACGCGTGCTCATCCGCAGCGACAATGCGATCCAGCGCCTTTTGTTCTTCATCTTCGCCACGTAATTGAAAATAAATATCTGCCAAACTCGCATGCAAACTTAAATCCATGGCAGCCAAATCAAACTCGCTGGCACGCGCTGCATGTGTCGCTGCCGATACGGTATTGCGGATTTCACCCCATACGTCAATTTCGTAAGTTAATAAGCCTTGCAACGAAAACGTATTGAACAGCAGTTCGGTTTGCGGATAGATATTTGCCGTTGTATTTGACGTTTCCTGGCGCGCGCCGCCTGCCAAACCCTGAATCGTCGGATATAAAAAAGAGCGCGCAGCTTGTGCTAACGCACGTGACTCTTGAAACCGTGCAAATGCTTGATTCAACGTTGGATTGGAACGAGTCAATTGTGCTTCTAGGTCGTTCAAAACCGGATCATGGAACACGCGCCACCAGCGACAATGTTTGGATTCAGTCGCCAAAGACGGCTTGGCCATAACCCAGCGAATACCTTCTTTGTAATGTTCGGGAATCGGCATCGGAGGACGTTGTGACTGTGGCGCAAAATTACAACCACTCATGCTCAACATCACCCCCCACATGCTCGCGATGATCCGAGTAAGTCGGTTCATAATGCAGTTTTCGGGTTAGCATCCACCACACGAACCTGTTGGCCAGCATGCAGTGAATCGGGTGGATTGAGAATGATACACTCACCCGGTTGAATACCATGATCAATTTTCACTTTTTTACCAAAATCAGTACTGATCTCAATATTTTTTAAGATCACATGTTGCGTAGCATCAAGCGCAGCCACTTGCAATCCAGCCGCTTGGAAAATCAACGTATTCACCGGGATGATGACACTTTCTTTGTTATGTTGGATGGGTATTTCTACCATAGCATAGCCACCTGGGTATAACGTACCATCTTGGTTATCGACCCAAAATTCAGCTTGTAAGGTCTGTAACACAGAATCAATATTTTCTGCTGTTTTCAATAATTTTCCGGTAAACACACGCCCAGGATGTTCCGCAAAACGCAAGTATACCGTCATATTTGGCGTAATTTTAGTAGAATAAGTCTGTGGTACATTCACATACAAGCGCAATTTATCGGATTGAACAATCTGAAATAAAGGTTGGGCTTCGGCTGGATTCGAGCCAATATTAATCAAATCTCCAATATCAGTCTGACGCGAAGAAATCACCCCATCGAATGGCGCGACTACGGATTCAAATTCCACATAAGCCCGCAATTTATTCACATTAGCTCTGGCCTGAAACATGGCGGCAGTCAACGCCGCGGCACCATAGGTTTTATCATCCGTAGCTTGGCGCGATACCGAGTCTGTTTTTAATAAATTCACCCAGCGTTTCGCTGTAATTTGTGCCAAATCATTTTGTGCAGTAGCCACTTTCAAATAGGCTTCGGCTTGATTCAATTCTGCATCCAATTCAGGGCGCTCGATTACCGCCAATACATCGCCTTTGTGTACATGGTACCCAATGTCTACATACCAAAATTTGACATACCCTTTTGCCCGTGCGTAAACAGCGGCACCATGCCAAGGCATCACAAATCCTGGCAGATAAATTTTCTCCGTGGCAGCGCTCGCTTGCGCTTGAATCGTCCTGACCAAAGGCACAGCACGTGCCAAGGTGTTTCGTTTCAGATGAAAGGCTGCAACCATACGCGTAGTAAAAATCAACAAGACCAAAGTTACCACAGCAATGGCAGCGAGTTTCCAAGGATGATGACGCCAATTGATACTGTCATAAATCTCATCAAACATAGGAAAGTTCCTGTGAATCAGATTTTCGACGATGTAAAAATTTAAACATGGTAGGTACAAAAAATAAAGTCGCTATCGTCGCAAAAGACAATCCGCCAATCACCGCCCGCCCTAATGGCGCATTTTGTTCACCCCCATCCCCCAACCCAAGTGCCATCGGTAACATCCCAATTATCATCGCCAATGCTGTCATCATCACCGGGCGTAAGCGTGTCACTCCCGCGTTTAACGCCGCCTGCTGCGGAGATTGTCCTTCGGCCAAATTGGTTCGCGCAAAACTAACCATCAAAATACTAGTCGCTGTTGCCACCCCCATACTCATGATCGCGCCAGTCAATGCCGGCACGCTTAAAGTGGTATGGGTTAAAAACAACATCCAGGCAATCCCAGCCAACGCAGCAGGCAAAGCCGTAATAATAATAAAAGGATCTAACCAAGACTGAAAATTAATCACTATAATCATATAAACTAAAATGATCGAAAAAATCAAGCCAAAATAAAGTGTACTGAACGTCGATTGCTGCGTTGCAATTTGCCCGCGGACAAAAATCTGTGAGCCCGCCGGTAAATCATGCGCCGTTTCTTTCAGGAGGTGGTTTAAATCTGCACTCACCGCCCCCATATCACGCCCATCTACCCCAGCATAAATATCTAACAAAGGCTGTACATTGTAATGTGAAACCACCAACGGCACGCCAATACGTTTGATTGATGCTACTGCCCCCAAAATTTGAGCCGGGGTGCTTACCAAACTATTGGTAATCGGTATATTCAACAAATCTTGTACCGTATCAATTTCATATTGCGGCATTTGAGTCGTAATCTGATAATTCATGTTATTTTTGGGATCGACCCAAAAATTAGGCGTGGTTTGAAACGCACCGGCCAAATTGATCATTAAATTATTGCCAATATCTTGCTGAGTAAACCCTAATTCTTTGGCACGCGTCCGATCGACATCCAAAAATAATGCCGGATATTGATCAGACTGGCGGATCCGCGCATCGACGATTCCAGGGATTTTCCTCACCCGTTCTATCAGCATACGCACATACTCACGATTTGCGGCTTGCCGCAAACCCGTAATTTGAATATCAATATCGGCTGGATGTCCAAAATTAAGAATTTTACCCACGATATCTGCTGGCAGAAATGCAAAGTCGACCGATTGAAATTTTTCATGAAATACTGCTCTGAGTTGCTTAATATAATGTTGAATAGGATGATGATGCGGTTTCAGCGCAATAAACGTATCGGTATCATTCGCACCATTGGTTCCTGTGTCATTATACGTGAGATTGACCCCACTAATCGGTAATCCAATATTATCTACTGTGGAATCCAATTCATCGGCTGGAATCACCTCACGAATGACTGCATTCACTTCAGCAGCTATTTTTGCAGTTTCCTCAATCCGAGTTCCTGGTGGTGCGGAATAATGAACCAAGATTTGCCCTGCATCCACTTTCGGGAAAAAATTCGATCCCAATGCAGGCCATAATATCAATAAAGACAAGATCACAATCCCCAAAAACATCACGGCGAATTGTCGTTCATTACTCAGAACCCAATCGAGTGTATGCTGATACCGCACCTGTAATCGTTTAAATTTCTCTTCAAACCAATGATGAAAACGCGCCAAATAAGTTTTCGGCTCACTTACGGTTGGCGTATTTAACATATACATTGCCATTGTCGGCAACAAGGTCCGAGACAAAAAATAAGAGGCAGCCATCGCAAAAATCACAGCTTCTGCGAGGGGAATAAACAAATACCTAGAAACACCCTCTAAATAAAACATCGGAATAAACACAATACAGATACACATTGTCGAGACAATTGCAGGGATTGCGATTTGCTGCGCACCATCTAAGATAGCGTCTTTCAAATTTTTACCTTGTTCCAAATTCCAATTAATATTTTCAATCGCAACCGTAGCGTCATCCACTAAAATACCCACAGCCAGAGCCAACCCACCCAACGTCATGATATTGATGGTATTTCCTAATGCAGACAGAATGGTCAATGATGCTAAAATAGACAATGGGATTGAAATTGTAATAATCAATGTAGACCGCAGACTGCCCAAAAATGCCAAAATCATTAACCCGGTTAGGCACGCCGCAATTACACCTTCAGTCACCACCCCTTTGATTGCCGACGTCACAAATATCGCCTGATTCCCAGCAATCGATAAGTTGAGCTCTTTGGTTAAACCCGCTCTAATCAAGGGGATCAATGCAACCACACGATTAATAATATTGAGCGTTGATGCACTACCGGTTTTTTCTATACCCAGCATCACCGCGCGATTACCATTGCGATTCACGATATTGGTTTGAGGGGGAAATCCATCGCGGACATGGCCCACATCACGGGTATAAATCATTTTGTTCGATGCAGTCACCACCGGCATGTAATTCAAATCACTCACTTTAAGCGGACCATTATTAAATTTAACAATATATTCTTTCAGCCCGATTTTTTCGGTCCCACCAGGAATGATTAAGCTCTGATTATTCATGGCTTGATTCACATTTTGAGCTGACAAACCAAATTCTTGTAAGTGTTTATTATTCACATCCACCATAATCATTCGCGTTTTACCACCATAACCAGGTGGCACGGAAGCGCCCTGCACCGTTGCCAATTGGGGACGTACAAAATTATTGGCTAAATCGTTGAGTTTCTGTTCGGGTAAAGAATCACTCGATAGTAATAAATTCACGACCGGAACGGTTGCTGCGTTGTAACTCAACACAAAGGGAGGCGTAATACCGGGAGGAAGGTATTTCAACATAGTTTGTGCGATTGCGGTAACTTGAGCAATCGCAACAGCAATATCGACCCCCTTTTGAAAATAGAGTCTCGTCACTGAAACCCCAAGTAAAGATTGGGATTCTATATGTTCGATATCATTCACGGTGGTCGTTGCAGATAATTCGAAAATCGTTGTGATTCGGTTTGCCATATCATCGGGAGGCATCCCAGAGTACTGCCAAACAACGGCTACAGCAGGAATATCAATGGTGGGAAAAATATCGGTCGAGGTACGCATGATAGCCAGTACCCCTAAGATCAATAATAAAATCGCTAACACAACAAAAGTATAGGGTCGAGACAATGCTAGTCTGACAAGCCACATAGAAATCCATGTCTACGAATATCAATTCATTATGACAGGACTTATAAAGAACGTCGATACCGACCATTCAGTTGAAATTTTAATTGTACTATATGATAAAATATATCCCATTGATGAGTGGTACGGATACACAATGAGACTGAACGCACACGAAAAAAGCCAATTACTAACGTACGCTCGCCAAGTTTACTTGGGATATATCGCATTGGATTTTATAAAAACCAAAACCATTGCAAACACGCAAGTACTTGACCGATATCAATCCGTACTAGACGTGTTGCAGCAGATGGATCCAAATGCAGATACGGAGCAAAACCTGTATATTGCGGGTAAGCATTATCAATGCAAGTTCAAACCGCGAAAAGATGGTCGCTTTGATTTAAGTCTTGCTCATCAAATATTTGTTAATCTGCCACCCACCGTGCAACCGATAAACCAATATACCGACGAACAAAGTGCCAATTTATTGACACACGCTCAGTATATTTACGAACGCACCTCTGAGGGCGAATGGGCCATTTCAGTGGCTTTATCTGGCGAAAACAACCGTAAAATTGTAATTGGCGGACCTAAAAAAATAGATGTGTATCGCACTCATTTGGTCACCCTACGCAATATGATTCACAAGATAAAATCCGAAGAAAATTTAAGTGCGCTATTGGTTGCTTTGGCCACAGGTACTGGCAAAACTTTTGTGCAAGCTTTATGGATTGAAACGTTGTATTTAGCAAATTTTACCGGTATTTTCGGTGTACCCGATCAACTTATTTTGCAATTCACCCAGGACATGCGCAAAGTGCTTCCTGAGGACTTAGTCCAACAAATTATTCCTCTAAGACGTCAAAATCCTTCTGCTCAAGCAGAGTATGCTCTGAATAACTTACAATCTGTACGCTGTATCATCGTCGCGGACAGTCAAACTTTGATTAACAATTATTATTCTCATTTGTTAGCCGCACCGAGTGATCATACGTTTTTAAGCGTGGATGAACAGCACCACCTTATGCAGAACGAAAAATGTCGCCAACGCTTGCTGCACATCCCTCATGTTTTGTTATCATTATTTTTAACTGCGACCCCTACTCAAGAAACTTATCGATTGGCAGGAGATCAACCAGTCGCTACCATGTCGAGCCGACAAAAACAAGAAGCAGGACAAGGTCGTCTTCCTCGTTCTACAACACTAGAAGTTCCTTTCTTCACCGATTTAAATTGGAAACATACTAAAAATTGGTGGCAATGGACCATTAATAAAATACGGATTGCTTTGCCCAATCAAATTGTTCCAGAACGCAGTTCCGCAGCTCAGTACGCCATCGAGCGCATCCCTTTTCAGTTTCATTACGACACTGAGAATAGCGACTTCGATCATGCCAATTTGCGATGGAATTTGCACGTATCGATGGCCCGAAAAATATTATGCATTATCGATGACAACGAGTGTTTAGTAAATTTTATCCAGCACTTACGTAACCCACAGGGCATACATCCTGCTGGCGTATTACCCGACAATTTCCATGCTCAGCCCAGCAACGCCACGTTCGTGTATTCAAATGGCGGTTTCGAACTCAATGGATTACACCTGTTCGTGCATAGCCTGGAAGAAACATTCGGCCACACAACGTCACCCTGGGGGACTGAGTTGTTGATGCGACAAGAACGTAAAGCGACATGGGCAAGTGCGAGTGAACAATTGCCAGATGAGGCAGCGAAAACTCTGATGCAATCGATTATTGATGCAGGCTTAGCAACCCAATTACGATCCAATATGTTTCATTACTTAATCGAATATGTTTTATCTGATCTTACCGGATTGGATAAAATTACACTCGATCGTATGCGCAAACATCAAATGTCCAATCTGATTGCTTTGGTGAAATCTAAATCGAATCTGCTGCTTGGCAAAAATACACCCTATTATCAACAAGAATTGGAGCAAGTCATCGACAAAGATGGCGCAAGATCAATCGCTGCGTTACTCAATGATCTCGCGCTTTATCTAAAGCAATTAATACCAAATCATCGCGGCA
>CAZBSX010000002.1:7974-20654 GCA_964494305.1 uncultured Legionella sp.
CATCGATATATTGATAATTGGTTTCTAGATTCGAGTATCTATCAAAATATGGATGAGGATCTCGCTCATTGCGGGAGTTCTTTTCGTGTAAAATTCGATACCTATGCCGAAACGTACTTGGCTATGGCGGTCATGGAAAACATGGAGGCAGCTGAAACTCCAATTCCAGATTCGCGACCTTTTTTTGCATTTGCAATCGAACAGCGTAAAATTTTTGATAAGAATGGGCGTTTACATGCAAATGCCAAAAAGCGGCCACGTAATTCGATCCAAATGCTAGCAGGTATGATCACGGGTAATGCCGGTCACGATACAGTCTTAACACCGAATCTGCTCTGCACCGATTCTGCCAATACGTCTTTGACTCCAGAAGACATTGCAAAAAATTATTTTCGGCTTGGATTCGTGGGGGTTATTGTGTCTAACAAAATGCATCAAGGTTATAGCGACTCCAATGTACATACGGTCGTCAATATCGCCGAACACACGATCAGTCCCAATAATGCACCAGAAGTGATCATTCAAGGATATGGACGTGATCGTGGGTTGAATGAGACGGTGATTTCTGAGTATCTTCACGTCTTGGGCCATCAACAAATCAATTTTTTTAACCCTCGCTTACTGGAGCAAGATAATTATTATCCAAGCTTTTTTACAGCACAAGCCCAACATAATGAACATCGTGTTGATTTATTAGGCGTGAACCTTGCTAAGGAAATCCAGAATATCTATCTTCAGCATCGTACACCTGGAAAGATCTATGATCCGATATTGGTGCATATCGATATCGCAACTGCAATTACTAAGTTTTTACGAGATCTTAATAACGCAAACAGCCATGATCTTCGTTTAAGTCGCTCACAATTAGCGCGAGTGATCAATAAAGCGATGGCGGTATTGAACACGGATATTATCGAACGTTTAAAAGATCCTTATGCGTTATCTCCAGTCTTATTATTCTTCGGGCGTATAACCACAGGAATCGCCAAAACAGTGTGCTCTTTTTATTATTCTTCAGAAAACAAGCAACTTAATGCTGAATTGAGCCGACATGAACACAATTTAGATCATACGCCACAATCAGCTTATAATCGCGCCTATTTAAAGATCATTCGTCACATCTCAGTGGAGAAACTAGCGACACATGTACTACCTGTTGTAGAATTATGGGCATGGACAGAGACAATATTGACATCATTGCAAGTCGATTTAATTCAGTGTGTGCAAACACATGGCTTGAATACGAATACACTTAACTTGCAATCTGGCATAGTATCAAGCGTCATGGAGTTGGTACAATATTCATTAATGCACGCATCAAGCGCTACAGCGGCCAAAGCGCTGATCGTGACTCATTTAGAACCCTTGTTATTTCACCCACAAACTCTGTCGACTTACCAACTGGTAATCGGTCAACTCAGTCAAGACGATTTATGTGCATTATTTACTGCAGCAGCCCACCCAAATCCACCAGCTGCTGCCGCGCGGATATTGGCTTTGAGCACCATACTACAAACACAAAATACAGGATGTTTTAGCGCAGAGTTTTTAACAGCCCCTGCAAAGAATCAATTAATACCAGTTATTCACATCATCGAAGAGCTGACAGCCTGTAGTCAAATCATAATGAATGCTTATATGCATTTTAATCAATGCACACTCGTAGGAGGGCGCGCTGAAAGACCTATTCAGAATGATCCACTCCTCAATCATATTTCGGCCGAGTTAAAAAATATTTGTCGAGCGTATCGTGAAAATGAAATATCCATCTTGCGTAGCAAAGGAATATGTACAGCCGCAACCGATATTCGAGCAATCACTAGCACCGCAAACAGAAAAGATATTGCGAATTTAACGCGCATTAAAAACCATATTTTACGCCCAATTTGGTGGACGTTGAATTTATCGAAATGGGGAATTGCTATTGTACAGAGTGTAAAAAATGGGATAAGTCATTTGCGTGAATTGGGTCTTTTCTTTTCGAACAAAATTCAGCAAGTCATCAATTGGTTTCGCTGCACACTTGCAAATTTTCGCCCTGCTACTCAAAACCCAACCAGTGCTTCGTATGATACGATGACATTTGAATTGGTGCAGGACATCAATGACCTAAAACCTTTTGCACAGCAGGATGTGATACAAAAAAACTGTGCACAAGACAGTATTGTCAGTTTAGAACAGAGCATTGCACGTAGAAGGGAACAGCGGCTGTTTGTGTCACCACGTACTGCGCCAGGAGCCAATTCAACCTCGACTCCTAGCCTTCAGGGCTCACTACAGCCATAATAATCTATATCGAATGCTCAGTAGCGATACGTTTCTGGCTTATACGGCCCATCGATCGCTACGCCAATATACTCAGATTGCTCTTTGGTTAATCGCGTTAAACGTACACCGATTCGATCTAAATGTAAGCGTGCCACTTTTTCATCCAAATGCTTGGGTAGCACGTACACTTGATTGTCATAATGATTTGATTTGGCGAATAATTCAATTTGCGCCAGAACTTGATTGGTAAATGATGCTGACATGACGAAACTCGGATGCCCCATCGCACACCCCAAATTCACCAAACGCCCTTCTGCCAAAATAATCAAACGTTTCCCACTCGGAAAGAGAACATGATCCACTTGCGGTTTGATATTATCCCATGGATAAGCACGCAAAGATTGGATATCAATTTCTGAATCAAAATGACCGATATTACATAAAATAGCTTGATCTCTCATTGCCAACATTTGATCATGGCTAACCACATGGTAATTTCCAGTGGCAGTCACGACGATATCGACCTCTTGGACCACATCATCTAGCGTGACAACCTGATACCCTTCCATCGCCGCTTGCAACGCGCAAATCGGATCAATTTCAGCAATATACACGATCGCACCTTGGCCGCGTAATGCTTGCGCACACCCTTTGCCCACATCGCCGAACCCAAGGATAATCGCTTTTTTCCCAGCAATCATCACATCAGTTGCGCGTTTGATGCCATCTAATAAGGATTCGCGACACCCATATAAATTATCAAATTTAGATTTGGTGACAGAATCATTCACATTGATCGCAGGAATCTTGAGTTCGCCTTGCTTCGCCATCTCATATAAACGCGCCACTCCAGTCGTCGTTTCTTCTGAAACCCCTAAAAGATTCGCCAATACATCGGGATATTTTTCGTGAATGATTTGAGTTAAATCGCCACCATCATCGAGCAGTAAATTAGGCACCCAGCCATTCGGACCACGAATCGTTTGTTCTACACACCACCAATATTCTTCTTCAGTTTCCCCTTTCCAAGCGAATACAGGAATATTTTCCGCTGCAATAGCCGCAGCTGCGTGATCTTGGGTAGAAAAAATATTACAAGACGACCATCGCACTTCAGCGCCCAATGCAAGCAAGGTTTCGATCAGAACTGCGGTTTGAATCGTCATGTGTAGACAACCTGTAATCCGAGCGCCTCGTAACGGTTGCGTTTTTGCAAATTCTTTGCGAATGGCCATTAACCCTGGCATTTCAGTTTCAGCGATGGCGATTTCTTTTCGTCCCCAGGCTGCTAAAGATAAATCAGCTACTTTATAATCATGTGTTTGCACTCGTTCACCCATCACAACAGACATATATCATCCTTTAAATTAGAAAAATTTACAGCATCACGTAATTCTGCGACTTTATCCGTACGCTCCCACGGCAAATTAGCACGTCCATAATGCCCATAAGTGGCAGTTTGGCGATAAATTGGACGCAATAATTGATGATGATCGATAATACCTTGTGGTGTTAAATCAAAATGCGCATGAATCAAGTCAATAATTTTTTTGTTATCCAATGTCGACGTACCGAACGTTTCGACATGAATCGACGTCGGCTCGGCAACACCGATGGCATACGAGACTTGGATTTCACACTTATCTGCAATACCTGCCGCTACAATATTTTTTGCAACATGGCGTGCAGCATATGCTGCGGAACGATCGACTTTTGACGGATCTTTTCCGGAAAAACACCCACCACCGTGGCGTGCCATCCCACCATACGTATCCACGATGATTTTACGTCCAGTTAAGCCACAATCGCCTAATGGCCCGCCAATGACAAACCGTCCAGTAGGATTGATAAAATACCGTGTTGCAGACGTCAACCATGCTGCGGGTAAGACTGGATTTATAATTGCTTCGCGCACTTGTTTGACTAAATCTGCATGAGCAATATCTTCCGCATGTTGCGTAGAAAATACAACGGTATCGACAGCAACTGGCACACCATTTTCATAACGCAGGGTCAATTGGCATTTTCCATCTGGACGCAACCAAGGCAATTCACCCGATTTTCGCAATACCGCATGACGTTCCATCAAACGATGTGCATACGCAATCGGTGCAGGCATCAAAACTTCCGTTTCACGAGACGCATAACCAAACATCATCCCTTGATCGCCAGCGCCTAATTGTTTCGTTTGTTGATTATCCACGCCCTGCGCTATATCAACGGATTGTTTGCCAATTGCCGATAATACCGCACACGATTCCCAATCGAATCCCATTGCAGAACTATTATAACCAATATCTTTGATCACACCTCGTGCGATCGCTTCCACATCAACCCATGCTTTCGTAGTAATTTCACCACCCACCAAAACCATGCCCGTCTTTACAAATGTCTCACAAGCGACTCTGGCATAGGGATCTTGTTCTAGAATTGCATCCAAAATTGCATCAGAAATTTGATCAGCGATTTTATCTGGGTGCCCTTCAGCAACTGATTCTGAAGTAAACACATTCGTTTGATTCACAGATTATTACTCCTTGTACTGAGAAAAGTTACGTCTGAGCAGCACGATGCCTGCTCATATAATCAATAAATTGTTCAAAAATAAGTTGAATATCATGCGGCCCAGGGCTTGCTTCAGGGTGACCTTGAAATCCGAATGCTAATTTTTCGCTATGCATAATACCTTGTAAGCTTTGATCAAACAAGGACCGATGAGTCGCCAATAATTCCTTGGGTAGGCTCTCCTCATCAATGGCAAAACCGTGATTTTGACTGGTAATAAATACACGTTGTTGGCCGCGAATCTCAGCAACAGGATGATTGGCGCCGTGATGACCACACGCCATTTTCACGGCACGGGCACCACAGGCCAACGCTAAAATCTGAAAGCCCAGACAAATCCCAAACACAGGTTTGTCTGCCGCCAAATACGCTTGGGTTGCTTGAATCGCATAATCGCACGCTGCAGGGTCACCCGGGCCGTTTGATAAAAATATGCCATCAGGTTGCATGGCCAGCACATCTGCGTGCGGAAAATTCGCCGGTACGATCGTTAAAGCGCAGCCCAAATCACGTAAAATGCGTAAGATAGAATGCTTGACGCCAAAATCATGCACCACCACTTGAAATTGCAGTGGTTCGATCCGCCTTGCCCAAACCCCTTGGCCCATGCCCCATTGACAGACTTTTTTTCCCGAAACTTCTTTGGCCAAATCCAACCCGTTCAGTCCAGGAAAAGCCGCTGCGCGCGCTTGTGCACGCTGTAAATTTTGGCTATCCGTGGTCAAACAGGCGCTCATAGCGCCTTCCTTGCGTAACCGATGCGTCAATGCACGCGTATCGATCCCCGCAATCGCCACCACATTGTGACGACGTAGCCATTCAGGTAAGGTATATTTTGCACGGTAATTACTAGAAATTAATGCACATTCACGAATGATTAGGCCTGAAGCCCAAACTCGATCCGATTCCATGTCGTCATCATTGCAGCCCGTATTGCCAATATGCGCAGCGGTTAAGGTGATCAACTGGCCGGCATAAGACGGATCGGTTAACATTTCTTGGTATCCGGTCATCGCCGTATTAAATACCAATTCACCAACCTGCTCCCCCTCAGCGCCAATCGAAGTCCCTTCTAATATCGTGCCGTCAGCCAGCACTAACCATGCAGAGTGAGTCAACATTAAAATTTCATATCTTCAAAAAATTTTTTAACCCCAGCAAACCAAGATGTACTGCGCGGGGAATGACTATGTTTACTTTTTTCTAAAGCTTGCTGAAATTCCTCAAGCAATTCTTTATGTTTTTTATCTAATTGAACAGGTGTTTCCACAACCACTTTACACAATAAATCACCTTTACTGTGGCTGCGAGCCGATTGAATCCCTTTTCCGCGTAAACGGAAAGATTTTCCAGTTTGCGTTTCTGCTGGAATTTTTAAAGTCACTCGACCTTCTAAAGTAGGCACTTCTATCTGGCCTCCTAACGCTGCAGTCACAAAATCAATCGGCACTTCGCATAATAAATCGCGGTCATTCCGTTCAAAAATAGCATGTGATTTCACCGCAACCTGTACATATAAATCACCGGATGAACCGCCATGAACCCCGGCTTCGCCTTCACCACTTAAGCGTACACGATCATTAGAATCAACACCAGCAGGAATTTTTACCGTAAGTTTTTTCTGCTCACGGATTCTGCCACTACCATGACATGCATCACACGGATCCTTGATAACCTGACCTACCCCTTGACAGCTGGGACAAGTTTGTTGAATTGAGAAAAATCCTTGTTGCATGCGAACTTGCCCAATTCCGTTACACGTTTCACATGATTTGGGTTTACTACCCTTCTTTGCACCGGTCGAATCACACGGCTTACACCCCACATGGCGTGGTACTGTAATTTCAATTTGTTTCCCTTGCGCAGCTTCCTCAAGCGTCAGTTGCACGGTCATTTGTAAATCAGCACCTCGCTGTGCACGTGACTGTCGACCACCACCGCCTTGACCCTGAGAAAATATATTCTCAAAAATATCGCCAAACACGTCGCCAAATCCACCCGAAAACCCACCGAATCCGCCACCGCCAAAACCACCCGCGCCACCATCAACACCAGCATGACCGTATTGATCATAAGCTGCGCGTTTCTGTGGATCTGACAATACAGCATATGCTCTTTGAATTTCTTTGAATTTTTCCTCAGCTTCCTTGTCGTCAGGATTACGATCCGGATGATATTTCATCGCCATTTTACGATATGATTTCTTGATCTCTGTTTCAGACGCATCTCGGCTGAGGCCTAACAATTCATAATAATCACGCTGCATGCCATTACTCACATTCTATTCAAACAGTTTCCCCACGGCGCTTGTCGCGGGCATAAAGCAATGAGTTAATTTTTAATGAACGACTCTAATGTAGGTTGGGCCTTGGCTCAACGGAACACGGCTGTTGGGCCAAGGCCCAACCTACTCATCCAATGAATAGGTCAATTAAAAATTAACTCACTATAATCTTTGCATCCCACTCTAAATAACAGCATCCCCGCCTAGGCGGGGATGCTGTTATTCGGAACTCAATCTACTTCTGTTGGTCGTCGTCCTTCACCTCTTCGAACTCCGCATCTACGACCCCACCACCACTCGCATCAGTTGCCGTTGTATCTTCCGGCTGTGTTGCATGCGGCTCACCCTCAGAAGCTGCGGCTTTCTGCGCATAAACGCGTTCCGCCATTTTAGACGATACATTCGTTAATGCGGTTAATTTATCTTCAATTTGCGCTTTTTCATTTGCCTTCATTGCTTCTTTTAATTCTGCAACGGCTTCTTCAATCGCTTTCTTTTCTTCGTCACTGATATCACCGGCTAAATCTTTTAGAGATTTTTCAGTACTATGAATCAAACCATCTGCATGATTGCGTACGTCAATCAATTCCTTAAATTTCTTATCTTCATCCGCATGAGTCGCTGCATCCTTTACCATAGCAGCCACTTCTTCATCACTCAAACCACTTGATGCTTTGATCACAATAGATTGTGCTTTACCTGTTGCTTTATCTTTCGCGGACACATTCAAAATACCGTTCGCATCAATATCAAACGTAACTTCGATTTGTGGCACACCGCGTGGTGCGGTAGGAATATCCGCCAAATCAAATCGACCTAATGATTTATTCGCTGACGCTTGTTGGCGCTCGCCTTGCAAAACATGAACCGTCACTGCAGTTTGATTATCATCTGCAGTAGAAAATACTTGATTAGCTTTCGTTGGAATCGTCGTATTTTTCTCAATCAATTTTGTCATCACACCGCCCATGGTTTCAATCCCCAATGAGAGTGGCGTCACATCCAATAATAAAATATCTTTGACTTCTCCAGATAATACCGCTGCTTGAATCGCTGCACCAACGGCAACTGCTTCGTCTGGATTCACATCTTTACGTGGTTCTTTACCAAAAAACTCCTCTACTGTTTTTTGTACCATTGGCATCCGAGTCTGCCCACCGACTAAGATAACTTCATTGATCTGAGAAACCGTCAATCCAGCATCTTTCAATGCAGTTTTCAATGGTGGAATAGTCCGCTCTACTAATTTTTCAACCAAAGATTCTAATTTAGCACGCGTCAGTTTGATGTTCATATGTTTCGGACCTGATGCATCTGCTGTAACATACGGCAAATTAACATCAGTCTGCTGAGCAGAAGACAATTCAATTTTCGCTTTTTCCGCAGCTTCCTTTAAACGTTGTAAAGCCAATGGATCGCTATGTAAATCAATCCCTGTGTCTTTTTTAAATTCAGCGACTAAATATTCAATCAACGACATATCAAAATCTTCACCGCCTAAGAATGTATCGCCATTGGTCGCCAACACTTCAAACTGATGTTCACCGTCTACTTCAGCAATTTCAATAATGGAAATATCAAACGTACCGCCCCCAAGATCGTAGACAGCAATCGTCGAGTCACCGCGTTTTTTATCCATACCGTATGCTAAGGCAGCTGCGGTAGGTTCATTAATGATTCGCTTCACTTCCAAACCAGCAATACGGCCAGCGTCTTTGGTTGCTTGACGTTGTGAGTCATTGAAATAGGCAGGAACCGTGATCACTGCTTCAGTCACGGGTCGCCCTAAATAATCTTCTGCAGTTTTTTTCATTTTACGTAACACTTCAGCAGAAACTTGTGGTGGTGCTTTGTTGTCATTTTTGACGCATACCCAAGCATCACCATTATCCGCTTTGACGATCTTGTACGGTACCATTTTAATATCTTTTTGGACAATTGGATCCGAGAAATTACGTCCAATCAAGCGCTTGATTGCATATAACGTATTCTCTGGATTTGTAACCGCCTGACGTTTTGCTGCAAGACCGACCAACACTTCGTCATCATTGGTATAAGCCACTATTGAAGGCGTAGTACGTTGTCCTTCATTATTTTCTATTACTCTGGGTTTGCCGCCTTCCATAATTGCGACACATGAATTTGTCGTCCCTAAGTCAATACCGATAATATCTGCCATTTTTTACTCCGAATTTTAATCACTTTTAATCTTTCTTAATTTCGAATATGGGGGGAAATCTCAAGTTTTCAAGAGATTCTCTAAAAATAAATTTCAATTGGCTATACGTCACACAAGAAATGAATCCCCATGTTCGGTTACCTCTGACAACCCCTCACTGCTTTGTGCCCGCGGCAAACCGCGGGGAAAATACTTTTATTTTGCAACAATAACGCGTGCTGGACGAATGACTCGATCATGCAATTTGTACCCTTTTTGAAATACCGTAATCACTGATGATGAGGGTGCATCCGCGGGTTGCATCGACATCGCTTCATGTTCTTGTGGATTAAACGGAGCACCCATTGGATCGAGCTGCTCGACTTCAAACTTGGTCATCGCATTCACAAAAAGTTTCATCGTCAACGATAAGCCCTCATGCATCGCTTGATCCGCATGTTGGTCAACCAATTGTAATGCTTGCTCTAAACTATCCAGAACCGGAATGAGCTCACCCACAAAACGCTCTAAACTATACCGATGCGCTTGCGCAATATCACGTTCTGCTCTGCGGCGCACATTTTCTAACTCTGCCATAGCACGTGTCGCTTGATCCCAGTATTGATGGGCTTTCTGTTCTGTTTCGGTCAATTTTGCTTCTAAAGCATCGTACGAAAGGTGTTCTAACTCTTCCGGTTCGGTCATACCCTCGGTTGCTTGTCCGCCCGCCTCACCACCTTCATCCTCTTCGTCCATCATATCCGCCTCAAACCCCTCGTTATCCAGATGCTCATTTTTTTCTTTAAACGCTTTCCAATCTTTTTTTGAGTGATCACTCATCAAATTCTCCAAACAGATCAATTTCGTAATTTGGTTTATATGGGGATAAGGTTTTAAAATTCAAGACTCATTAAAAAATTCTGTAATACGGTCATCTAACCAATACTTAGGACGTCCCCATTTTGTGCTACCCACAAATCCGACATGTCCGCCTTGTTGACTCAATTCTAAAGTAACACTCGGCGCTAATTCTTCTGGATTAGGCACAGCCTCCGGTGTCATAAAAGGATCGTCTAAGGCATGAATAATTAATGTAGGTGTGGCAATTTTGCATAAATACGCTTTGGCACTCGCCACACGGTAATACTCATGTACATTCTCAAATCCATTCAAAGGCGCTGTAATGCGATCATCGAATGTCCAAAAACAACGGCAAGTTTGTAATGTTTGCAAAAACTGAGCATCAGGCTTATCTTGCATTTTGCGCAAAAAATGCTGATGAAGGCGCTTGAGCAAATAATTTTGATAGATACGAGAAAACCCTTGATTCAAGCGATCTGCGCCAAGACCAGGCTGAAACGGTACGGAAACAGCAACCGCAGCAGACAAGATCTGTTGCGTACTATGCTCTCCTAACCATTTCAGTAACACGCTACCGCCTAAAGAAAATCCCACTCCCATTTTTCGAGTATGCGGCTCACGTTCATGCAACCGGTGTAAAAAGAAATTGAAATCGGCAGTATCACCCAAATGATAGGCACGCAACATTCGATTTGGCTCATCACTAGCACCGCGCAAATGTACCACGACAGCGCGCCACCCCATGCGTTTATAGCGCACAATTTGTGCTTGAATATATTGAGATCGATAATTGCCACCTAAGCCATGGAGCAATATCACTAAAGGTGCCTCGACTGATAATCCGCCATCGATCCATGCCAAATCAATAAAATCACCATCCGACAACTCTAACCGCTCAAATCGCATATAAGGCAAAGAAATTTTACGCAGTAACGTCGCATACATGGTTTGTGCATGTGGATTAGCCAGCCACCAGGCAGGTTTGAATGCACTCTCAACGATCACACAGACACCCCTTGCGCATAAGCAGGGCTATATTCATGGACCGCATCCACCAAAACTTTGACATGCTCAGGGGGGACATCTGGCGTAATGCCGTGGCCCAAATTAAAGATCAATCCGGGGCCTGTACCAAATTCTGCCAAAATACGTTTCACTTCTGCGCGGATACACGCTGGAGAACTGAGCAACACGGTGGGATCCAAATTGCCTTGCAGTGCAACTTGATGGCCCACTTTTTGACGCACCCTACTCAAATCACAGGTCCAATCCAATCCAATCGCTTGGCAACCCGTATCCGCAAGCGCGGTTACCCATTGACTGCCGCCTTTGGTAAATAAAATAATTGGGACTTCCGGATGTTTGCGCTGCAAAGCATATACAATTTCTTGCATATATCGTAAGGAGAACCGCTGATAATGATGGGTAGTCAGCAAACCGCCCCAGGTATCAAACAGCATCAACACCGACGCACCCGCTACCACTTGAGCAGATAAATAATCGATAATGGTCAGAGTTAATTTTTGCAATAATGCGTGCATAGCCAATGGATCAAGATACATCAATTTTAAGGCATGCTTAAATTCACGACTACTCTCACCTTCTATCATGTAACAAGCCAGCGTCCATGGACTACCAGCAAATCCGATCAAAGGCATTGTGGGTGGCAATTCTTGTCGAATTAAGCGTACCGCATCCATAACATAGGCTAACTCCTCAGATGCTTTCGGTATAGATAACGCATCTATCGTTGCATGATCTCGAACTGGATAACGAAACCGAGGCCCTTCGCCTTCCACGAAAGACAGCCCTAACCCCATAGCATCTGGAATGGTCAGAATATCAGAAAATAAAATCGCTGCATCCAGTGCAAAGCGTTGCAAGGGTTGTAACGTGACTTCACACGCTAATTCTTTAGATTTGCATAAATTCAGAAAACTTCCTGCTCGTTCACGTGTCATTCGATATTCAGGCAAATATCGCCCGGCCTGACGCATAACCCAGATCGGAGTACGGGGAACAGATTGGCGTCGTAACGCGCGTAACAAAAGACTTTCTGATAGCTCTGACATCAAAACAAAACTCTGCAAAAACCGAGATATATTGTATCATAATTAGCGCTGAAACGGAATTAGGAGGGTCATCATCGATACATTACAGATTTCCAATCTCAAAATTGCAACTCAAATTGGCGTCTATGCTTGGGAACAAAAAATCAAACAAATACTCGCGTTTGATCTCAGTATTCCAATCGATGTGAGTCAATGCCAGGACAATCTGGCCAAGACCTTAGATTATGCCACGCTCTGCCAAAGCATCACTGAATTTGTGAGCTCACGTTCGTTTCAATTATTGGAAACCGCAGCAGAACAGGTCCTCCAAATGTTGCAACACAATTTTGCCTTACAGCATCTCACGTTGACGGTCACGAAACTATTTACGGTTAAAAACGCAGGCGCGATTCAAATTACATTGCAAAGATAACCGGTCGTATAAACAGGTGGTAGACATAAATCTTCTCGGGAAAACATATTAGTTTGCGAT
>CAZBSX010000003.1:0-20501 GCA_964494305.1 uncultured Legionella sp.
TTTCAATCATTGATTTCATTGCAAAGATCGTGATTTTTTAAAATTCTGTTAAGATAAGCCGAGAGTTTACCACAAAACTCATTGCGACTTTAGCTCTTTTCCAAAAGTTCGAATCCCTGCGGTCAAGCCACACGGATTTGGAGAAAATGGCCGAAGTCGCGCTTATAGGACGGACGACCATGGTATTACAAATATACACACGGCTCCCTCAGCGTAAGATCTTACGCTTACCCTCTTTGTGTCGAATATGTAATCAATATCACCGTGACCCGCATGCTATTTGTCAACCATGCACTGCACTCTTAGAGCCTTTGGGACCTGCTTGTCACCACTGTGCGGTACCGTTGCCTGACCAAACTCCTTTGATCTGTGGTGCGTGTCTCATCAAACGTCCCGCATTGGACCGCGTATTCGTTGCATATCGTTACACCGAACCATTACGCACCCTGATCCATGCATTCAAATACGAAGCCGCTTTGTACTTAAGTTCATTTCTGTGCGATCTCATGTTGCAGGCAAAGGAAGAGTGCTATACAACGGACTGTCTCATCCCGATCCCACTCCATGGTAAACGTTTGCAAAAAAGAGGGTTTAATCAAACCGCGATTTTGGCACAGCAGTTAAGTGCTCTCATCCAGCAACCCTACGCGCTATATGCATGTACCAAAGTTGTAGCCACGAATCCACAAGCGGGTTTGACTGCAAAACAACGCCGTAGCAATCTCGTACAGGCCTTTGAAGCCAGCCACTTGCCTTATCAGCATGTTACTTTGGTTGATGATCTCTATACCACTGGCGCCACTGCCAACGAGGTCGCGAAAACGTTGAAGGCTCAGGCCGGAGTACAACAAGTTGATTTAATATGCTGTGCTCGTGCCTAATGATGTTGTAGGTTGGGCCTTGGCCCAACAGCCGTACTACGTTGGGCCAAGGCCCAACCTACTACCGAGATCTACTTGCCCAGCCGCAACTCCCATTCCATACCGATATAAGCATTTTCTAACCTGTTCATAATACTATCTAACGCTTTTTGAGCGTTATATAAACTATGGATTGGGCGTGGAAAAAATTGGGAATGGCCGGTGAGTCGGAGCGCAAAAACAGTCTCCCCTCCTTCATTATAAGATTCTGGCTGGAATAGAGATTGTTGCCGAGGCCGAGGCTCGGTGGAATAAAAAAACCAATCAAAACATCGCAGCATCGCGCGCATAGCATAAATGAACTTGTCGACCAATTGTGCAAAAAATGACTGTTCTTCGGATATCACATCCCCAAAATAAAGGTTCCTATCATTGTTATCCCGATAAGGGAAATCTAGCTGTTTTTTAAGTTTCTGCTTAAAATCACTTATATCTGTTTTTGTTAAAGGATGATCTACGCTATGACGTTGAAGTTTTTCGCGCATATCACGAAATATTTTTTGTAAGTGCTCACATTTGGTTGCGTACCAACCATTACCTAGGCTCTTCGCTTTTTCCTGAATTTTTTTTCGACATAGTTCAGATTGGTCAAGAACACCGATCAACTCTCGAAGCAACAGATCGCGTTTGGTCGTATATTTCATAATATGCCTTTATTGACGGGTATATGGATCTAAGGGCCGTTGATATTGCGTTATTTTAAATCCAAATAGGTTGATTTTCAAGCATAAAAAACCACACATGAACTTTAGCGCCGACGTTGTCTAATACTTAACGCCAACAATTTCATACTCCACCATACCCCCTGGCGTTGACACCATGACCGTGTCATCCAGACTTTTACCGATCAAGGCACGACCAATAGGAGATTGGTAAGAAATTTTTCCTAATTTAATATTCGCTTCATCTTCACCCACAATTTGATAGGTTACTTCAGCGTCCGTCTCCACATGCAATAAGGTCACTGTTGCACCAAAAACCACTTTGCCCTGATTGTCTAATTGCGAGATATCAACAATTTGTGCATGCGAAAGCTTCGCTTCCAACTCGATGACTCGCCCTTCTAGAAAACTCTGTTCCTCGCGCGCGGCGTGGTACTCAGCGTTTTCTTTCAAATCTCCGTGCGCACGCGCTACTGCAATAGATTCAATAATTCGTGGGCGTTCCACTGTCTTTAAACGATGCAATTCTGTTTTTAGAGCGTTCGCACCTTCAACCGTCATAGGATGTTTCTGCATAAGAAAACCTCGCAAGTAAATCTTGTAATCGGGTAACCGTGTCTCTGTCTTCATATTTCATGGCTAGGCATGCAGCCTCAGCACCAGACAGCGTCGTGGTATAAGAAACTTTATATTGCAATGCCGAACGTCGGATTGCAAAAGAATCCGCAATCGCCTGCTTACCTTCTGTGGTATTCACAATAAAATCGATATCGTGATTTTTAATATAATCTACCACATGAGGCCGGCCTTCTGCGACTTTAAATACACGCTGACATGGAATGCCTGCTGCTTGAATCACCGCAGCCGTCCCACGCGTAGCAATAATTTCAAAGCCCAATGCAATCAAACGTTTCGCAATTTCACCTACTCGAGATTTATCCGTATCTCGAACTGATAAAAAAGCCTGACGACGATGCGGAATATCACAACCCGCTCCTCGTTGTGCCTTAGCATAAGCCTGACCGAAGCGCTTTGCAATACCCATGACTTCACCTGTTGATTTCATTTCTGGCCCCAAGATGGAGTCAACGCCTGAAAATTTGACAAAAGGAAAGACAGGGAGCTTAATCGAATAAAACCCAGGCGTTTGTTGAATGCGATGCAAACCCTGCTGTTTTAAAGATTGGCCAATTTTACAGAGGGCTGCGATTTTAGCCAATGGCAGCCCAGTTGCTTTAGACACAAACGGGACGGTACGAGACGCACGTGGGTTGACTTCAAGCACATAAATGTCATCCCCCTGAATCGCAAATTGTGCATTCACTAATCCAACAACCCGTAAAGCTTTGGCCATTTGAATCAATTGATCTTTCAAATCTTCTTGAACCACCACGGATAAACTAAACGGCGGTAACGTACACGCAGAATCTCCAGAATGAATACCCGCTTGCTCAATATGCTCCATGACAGCCCCAATCAATACGTCTTGGCCATCACACACCGCATCAATATCAACTTCAATGGCATCTTCTAAAAATTTGTCTAATAAGACTGGAGAATCATGCGACACGTGGACTGCTTGTTCTAAATACAAACGCAAATCTGCTTCTTGATACACAATCTCCATCGCACGACCGCCTAAAACATATGAAGGTCGTACCACCAAGGGGTAACCAATTCGATTGGCCAATTCAATGGCAGCTTCTTCGCTGCGCACTGTGCCATTTGCAGGTTGATGTAATCCTAAGCGCGTGACTAGTTGCTGGAATCGTTCGCGATCTTCTGCTTCGTCGATTGCATCGGGTGACGTTCCTAAAATTGTAATGCCGTGTTTTTCCAAATCACGTGCCAATTTGAGCGGTGTTTGGCCGCCATAATCGACAATCATCCCTAATGGTTTTTCTATCGCATACACTTCTAACACATCTTCCAGAGTCACGGGATCAAAATATAAGCGATCGGTTGTATCGACATCGGTCGAAACTGTTTCAGGATTACAATTCAGCATAATAGTTTCATACCCTGCTTCACGTAATGCCATTGCCGCATGTACACAGCAATAATCGAATTCAATCCCTTGACCAATACGATTTGGACCGCCCCCAAGAATCATAATTTTAGGTCGCGTCCAGGTCGGTTGCGCTTCACAAACGGTTTGATAACAGGAGTATAGATAGGAGGTGTTGGTTGCAAATTCAGCGGCACACGAATCAATGCGTTGATAAACCGGACGAATATTCAACGACCAACGATACTCGCGGATCGCAGTTTCATCACAGGCAAGCAAGCGCGCTAAATAGACGTCCGAAAAGCCTTTTTGTTTTAACACCCGTATCGTTGCAGCATCCAGCTCATGCAATGATTTCCCAATGATCATGTGCTCAAGATCCACCAATTCTTTGATTTGCGCTAAAAACCAAGGATCGACACGCGACTCTTGGTGAATTTCTTCTAACGTCAATCCTTGGCGAAAAGCGTCTGCAATATACCATAATCGATCTGGCGTGGGTTCTTGAAGATATCCACGTAATACCGACATTTCTTGGCCCGCAAACAAGGGCTGTAACCCATACCGATCAATTTCCAACCCACGAATTGCTTTTTGTAACGATTCTTGAAAATTCGCGCCAATCGCCATCACTTCACCGACTGATTTCATTTGCGTCGTGAGTGTCGTAGACGTTTGTGGAAATTTATCAAAATTAAACCGTGGCATTTTAGTCACCACATAATCGAGCGTAGGTTCAAACGAAGCCGGTGTTTTACCGCCAGTAATATCATTTTTTAGCTCATCTAAGGTATACCCTACGGCCAACAAGGCCGCCACTTTGGCAATTGGAAAGCCTGTCGCTTTGGACGCCAAAGCCGAACTACGCGACACGCGTGGATTCATTTCAACAACCAGTAAACGTCCATCCTCAGGATTAACCGCAAACTGAACATTGGAACCACCAGTATCCACACCAACCGCACGCAATACTTGAATAGCCGCATCACGCATCCGCTGGTATTCTTTATCGGTTAATGTTTGTGCTGGAGCAACTGTAATCGAATCCCCTGTATGCACACCCATCGGATCGAAATTCTCGATACTACAAACGATAATGCAATTATCGTTGCAGTCGCGCACGACTTCCATTTCGTATTCTTTCCAACCCAAGACTGATTCATCAATCAAGAGTTCGCGGGTTGGCGATAAATCTAAACCACGCAGACAAATGCTTTCAAACTCTTCCAGATTATAGGCAATACCACCACCCGAACCGCCCATCGTAAAAGACGGTCGAATAATCGCAGGAAATCCTAATACCTCTAGCGCCACCATGGCTTCATCTAAACTGCGAGCAATCATGGATTGCGGCATGTCCAATCCAATGTCCATCATCAAAGAACGGAATTTATCTCGATTTTCTGCTTTATCAATGGCCTCTTCATTCGCACCAATCAATTGAACATTATATTCTGCCAACACCCCATGCCGAACCAAGTCCAAAGCACAATTCAAAGCAGTTTGCCCACCCATAGTGGGTAATAACGCATCCGGACGTTCTTTTTTAATGATAGCAGCTACTTCTTGCCAGAGTACGGGCTCAATATAAGTCGCATCGGCCATTTCCGGATCGGTCATGATGGTGGCAGGATTAGAGTTAATCAAAATAATGCGATACCCTTCTTGCTTGAGGGCACGTACTGCTTGAGTTCCAGAATAATCAAATTCGCAAGCCTGGCCGATGACAATAGGTCCGGCACCGAGAATCAAGATGGACTGTATGTCTGTGCGTTTAGGCATAATTTATAATTCCGTTCGGACAGAGGAGCTGCAAAACAGCGTCTCGAAGTCCTGTGTTGTTCATCTGTGCTTCGAGACGTGGCTGCGCCACACCTCGGCACGAACGGGTATGTCATAAGTGACTTACTCTTAATCAATGTAGTTTTCGTGGGGATCTGTCATCTCCGCGAAAGCAGAGATGACACGGGGAAGATTTAAACTTCCTCTTCTTGCCTGCGTAAAAATGCAGGGATATCTAAATAATCCACATCGGGCAGACTTTCTTGCACCGGTGCTGATTTTTGTGGACTAATAGGTGCAACAGACTGTTTTCTAAGCACTGCAGGTCGATCTAATTGTTGATAATCCAAAGAACCATCGCCACGACGATTATCAAACAACGGCGCCTTATGCTGATGATGTGGCGATATGCCACCACGTTGACGAACATCACCCAAGCCAGTCACAATGACGGTTACTCGCAGTTCATCGGTCATCAACGGATCAATGACGGTACCAACGACCACAGTGGCTTCATCTGAAATGAATTCTTTGACCACATCGCCTACTTCTTCAAACTCTCCAATCGACATGTCCATGCCGGCAGTAATGTTCACTAAAATACCACGAGCGCCCGAAAAATTAATATCTTCCAACAACGGTGATGCGATTGCTGCTTCAGCTGCACGACGTGCTCTCTGATCGCCAGTTGCACAACCGGTACCCATCATTGCCATACCCATTTCTGACATCACGGTGCGCACATCGGCAAAATCCACATTAATCAAACCAGGACGGGTAATCAAATCTGAAATCCCTTTGACTGCACCTAATAAGACATTATTTGCAGCTTTGAATGCATTCAATAAAGAAATATTCTTACCCAAGACACTCAATAATTTATTGTTTGGAATCGTAATGAGTGAGTCTACATTTTGTGACAACGCTCGAATTGCTTCTTCTGCTGCCAGCGCACGCTGCTTGCCTTCAAACGAAAACGGTTTGGTAACCACCGCTACAGTCAATATGCCCAATTCTTTTGCGACTTCAGCAAAAACCGGCGCAGCGCCTGAACCCGTGCCACCACCCATTCCAGCAGTAATGAACACCATATCAGCACCAATTAACACTTGTTTAATTTGCTCGCGATCTTCTTCTGCAGCCTGGCGTCCGACTTGCGGATTCGCACCAGCACCCAATCCTTTCGTTAATTCATTGCCCAACTGAATAATAACTTTGGCTTTTGAATTACGCAGCGCCTGTGCATCGGTGTTGGCACAAATAAAATCAACCCCTTCGATGCTCTCAGCCACCATATGCTCAACCGCATTACCACCACCACCACCGACGCCAACCACTTTAATTACCGCGCTATCTTGCAGGATCTCTGTCATATCAAACATTATATTATTCCTCTTCGCTTAGAGATTTGGGGGGGGTGAGTCAGCCCCCCAAAACTTCTGAATGTCATAAAACTATTAGGTGTAAAACCGTACTTACTCAGCACATTGCCGACACTCGGAGAAACGTCAGATTTATCTAAAAATTAACGTTAAACCATTTCCTCATTCGCGTCCATACCCCATCTGTCTTATCTCCTGTAGAACGCCCGGTATAGCCAAGCTCGTACTGTTGCTGGAATCCGTGTAACAAGAGTCCCACTGATGTTGCTAAGCCTGGATCACTCACCACATCAGACGATAAACCCATTAAATTCTCCACGGAACCATGACGAACTGGCATTTGGAAACATAATTCTGCCAATTCAATCGCGCCATTCACACAAGATGCACCACCCGTTAATACAATACCAGCTGCAATCAGATCTTCATAACCACTGCGTTGTAGTTCTGCACGAACCAAATTAAATAATTCTTCATAACGCGCAGATACGACCTCAGACAACATTTTAGTGGGTATTTTTCGACCAGGGCGATCATTCATACTCGAGACTTCGATCATTTGACTTGCATTGATACCCTCAGGTATAGCAGACCCATGACTCAATTTGATGGCTTCTGCTGATTTACTTGGCGTCCGCAGAGCCATCGCAATATCATTGGTCACTTGATCGCCTGCAATAGGGATAACCGCTGTAAATTGGATAGCGCCATCATAGAAAATAGCAATATCAGTCGTGCCACCACCAATATCGATTAAGCAAACCCCTAATTCTTTTTCATCATCCGTTAAAATGGCATGACTTGATGCCAATTGCTCTAAAATGATATCCGATACTTCTAAACCACAACGACGCACACATTTGGCAATATTTTGCGCAGCACTCACTGAACCAGTAACCAAATGCACGCGTGCCTCTAAACGTACACCAGCCATACCAACGGGTTCACGGATATTACCTTGACTATCAATAATGAATTCTTGTGGCAAAATATGTAAGACTTTCTGATCAGCTGGGATTGCAACCGCTTTCGCTGCATCAATCACGCGTTCAACGTCTGCCTGCGACACTTCGGTATCACGAATGGCAACAATACCATGAGAATTTAAACTCCGAATATGACTACCTGCAATTCCAGTAAACACGGAACGTACTTCACATCCAGCCATTAATTCTGCTTCTTGCACTGCACGTTGAATTGAACTCACTGTAGCTTCAATATCCACGACGACGCCGCGTTTCAGACCTCGAGAAGGATGCCGTCCAATCCCTATCAACTGCAATGTGCCATCCGAATTCACCTCTCCCACTAACGCAACTATTTTTGACGTACCAATATCTAAGCCCGTAATAATATTTCTTTCTGTTTTCTTCGCCATTATGTTCCCATTTTTATTTTGTTAAGTTTTTCCATTGTGCTGCCATACCACGAATATACCGTAAATCAACCATCGATAGTTGTTCTAATTTGTCGCCAAAAACCACTGGATAAACCGCACAAAATCGCCGCATTCGCAATTCAATGTCTCGTTTACCCATACGCAACAGCACTCCATTGGTTAAACCTAACTCCCAAGCCTGATTTCCTTTTAACGCTAACGCATTGGCATGCAATCCACATGATTCTGATAGCTTACTCAATTTTCGAAACATTTGTAAGACATCTAATTGCTGATCTTTCGGACCACTTAATTCGGGTAAATGCGCTTCACTTGCTTCTTTTTGCCATTCTGTTGTACTTAAATCAAATAATAAACCATCTTCAGTCAAGAGAACATGATTCCAGATGGCAACAGGTTGTTTTTCCACCACCCGAATTTTTAAAGTATCGGGCCAAATTCGAACAACGTCAACCTGCTCTGACCAAGGCAATCCAGCTAATTCCGCACGCAACGCCGCAACCGAAATAGAAAAAAAGCCTTTCTGTACATACTTTTCTAAAATTTCTTCTAAGTGCTCACGCGAAATATGTTGGTAATTAGCTTCAATTTTAAATGTGTTAATTGGAAAATTTTCTGGATTTTCCAAATAGACATAGGTCAATCTTGCCACAAGTAACACTGCACAAACAACCAACATCGATAAAAAGAATTGATCTCGCACAGTTCGAGCTGGTTCTGCCATGCCACATCCTAATGATAGTGAGTCACCATGCGCTCCTTGGCGCGCTGGTGCATCAAACTCAAATCCACCAATTCATCTAATAGCTGATGATAAGGTAGGCCACTTGCTTCCCATAATTTAGGGTACATACTGATCGAAGTGAACCCGGGTAAGGTATTCACTTCATTAAAATATATTTGGCCTGTTTTGTCATTCACAAAAAAATCTACCCGAGCCATACTGCGGCATTTTAAGCGTAAAAATATCTCTGCTGCTGCATTTTGCAAGCGTTGCATCAATTGCGGATTCAATGCAGCAGGAATCAACAGCTGCGTTTTATCACTTTCCAAATATTTTGCCGAGTACGAATAAAATGTATCAGGATGATGTACATCGATTTCCCCAGCAATACTTACACGTGGCGCTTGTCCGGGTATTTTACTCTCTAAGACAGCGAGTTCAATCTCTCGACCCTGAATAAATTCTTCAATCAATACGAGCTGGTCATAGCGACCTGCATCAGCGATGGCCGCCAGCAATTCGTCCATCGTATGTGTTTTGTGAATCCCAACACTTGACCCCATAGAACAAGGCTTCACAAACAACGGCCAACCCAACGCTGCAATCGCTTCTTGGCAAACCGCATGACGATGTTCCGGCGATGCTGCATTGGACAGCGCGCGATACCGCGCCGAAGACACGAAATCGGTTCCAACTAAACGTCGCGCAACATCTTTATCCATACCGATGGCAGACGACAATACATCACAACCCACATACGCCACAGCAGCATGCTCCAACATCCCCTGTAAACACCCATCCTCAAGCAATGGACCATGGACTACTGGAAAAATGACTTGGGCATCGATGGCCAATCGCCCATTTTTGATCAAAGATGGCAACGGAATCGATTGCGCTGTGCGTACCGGCAACACGTCGGGATAGGCTAATAAAGTCTGATAATCAGATTGAAAACAACATCCAGATTTATCCATACCCACCGGAATAATTTGATATCGGTTCGGATTCAAATGAGCCAGTACCGACGCAGCAGAGCGCAGCGAAATTTCGTGCTCGCCAGATTTTCCGCCATACAATAAGACTACTTTAATTAAGTCGGACATTCATTTTCTCCAATCACATGCACTTCTTGTATCAATGCAATTCCAGTCTTCGCATACACTGTTTGGCGCACAAAATGAATCAAATCCTCAATATTTTTTGCAGTCGCTTTGCCTTCATGGTTAATAATAAAATTAGCATGCTTGCATGATACCATCGCCGCACCAATTTGATGACCTTTTAAGCCACAAGACTCAATCAGCTGCGCAGCATAGTGACCCGGGGGATTACGAAACACTGAACCACAATTATACTCATTGGTCGGCTGAGTTGCCGCACGATGAGCAAGTAATTCTTTGATCAGACCAGCCGAGTGCGCTTGATCGCCTGGAATCAACCGACATGTGGCGGCAATGAACCATTCCTCTTGGTCTAGACCAGACACATTGCGATAGGTCACCGCAAATTCGCTCGGTTGACGAATACGTCGTTCTCCTGAGCGTGTCATCGTTTCAACTTCAATCACAGTTTCCCACGTTTCTTTGTGAAAACAACCCGCGTTCATTCGCAACGCGCCTCCCATTGTACCAGGGATACCGGCCCAAAATTCACCACCGGTTAAGCGATTGCGCGTACAAAATCTTGCCATTTTAGCACAGGAAACACCTGCTTCCACACGGACCAAATCATCCGAAATTTGGGTCATCTGATTCAAACAACCTTGAGTAACAATGACAATCCCCGAAAAACCCGTATCTTTGATGAGAGAATTACTTCCTAAACCGAGCCACACAATAGGCTCCTGTGCAGGGCATGCACGCAGGAAATTCGCTAGATCGTCAATACTTGCAGGTTTATATAGAACACGAGCGGGTCCACCTACTCGCCATGTTGTATAATCTGCCAAAGGTTCATTGTGCAGTAATTCACCCTGTAATGTACTTTGCTTGATCTCGAAGGGTTGACTCATGTTGGGGCATCCCTACGCATCAGCGTATTAATAATTTGGCTAATGGTCCCTGCTCCTTGCGCAAGAATCACATCATTATCCATTATCAGTCGATTCAAATGTTCTTCCAAATTATGTTCATTGACAATCATTGCCTTAGGCGCAATGGAATTAATTTCCTGACATAATGCATCACTAGTAATTCCAGCTATCGTAGGCTCTCCTGCTGAGTAAATATCAAATAACAACACTTGATCACTCATTTGTAAGACATCCACAAAATCATTGAAGAGATCGCGCGTGCGCGTATAACGGTGTGGCTGGAACACATGAATCAAGCGTTTGTTAGGCCAAACAGCGCGAAACGCCTCAATCGTCGCTTTGATCTCGCGTGGGTGGTGACCATAATCATCGACAACCAATGCTGTACCACCAGAGAACGTACGTTCGCCTAACATTTGAAATCTGCGCCCGACACCAGCAAATTGATATAACCCATTCATGATTGCCTGGTCATCAACCCCTAATTCAGTCGCAATCGCAATCGCGGCCAATGCATTGAGCACATTATGCTTACCTGGCCATTTGAACTGAATTGTCAACGGACCATGCGGTGCAGGTCGTTGCACATCGAACGTGCTCAACAATTCTTGTTGGTTCCAATTCAATGCGCGGTAATGCGCGCCTTCACGAAACCCATAGGTCAACGTAGGTCGTTGAATCGACGGTAAAATTCGCCGAACCTCATGATCTTCGATACATACAATCGCCAATCCATAAAAGGGTAAGTGGTGTAAAAACTCAACAAACGTCTTGCGCAATTGATCAAAACTACCCTGATACGTTGCCATATGATCTGCGTCAATATTAGTAACCACTGCAATCATCGGTTTTAACAATAAAAATGAAGCATCACTTTCATCGGCTTCTGCAACAAAATATTGAGATGTCCCTAATTGAGCATTAGAGCCACAACTGGTTAATTTTCCACCAATAACAAAACTGGGATCTAAGCCCCCTTCTGCCAGTAAACTGGTCACCAAACTGGTCGTAGTTGTTTTTCCATGTGTCCCGGCAATCGCAATCCCATACCGAAAACGCATGAGTTCAGCCAGCATCGCAGCGCGTGGAATAACAGGAATCATCTTGGCATGCGCAGCTTGAATTTCTGGGTTGTCATCTTGAATCGCGGTCGAACGCACCACCACATCAGCGTGCTGAATATTATTAGCATCATGACCTATCGTTACCGTCACTCCGAGTGAACGCAAGCGAGCGACTACTTTGTTATCACTCAAATCCGAACCCGAGATTTGATACCCTTCATTGAGTAGAACTTCAGCAATGCCGCACATGCCTGCACCACCTATCCCTACGAAATGGATCTGCTTAATACGTCCCATCTTGGGAGAGTGAAACACTGTTTTTGATTTTTGCATATGAATACCTTAATCCAATCCTAAACCTTGCCATCTATTCTCATGGTCAATTCTCAATAATATTGCAACGACCATACAATTCACGATTAAACTGGCACCACCATAGCTCATAAACGGTAAGGTCAATCCTTTCGTGGGTAACAAACCCAAATTAACGCCCATATTGATCACAGCCTGCAACCCCAACCAAAAGGTAATCCCATAGGCAGTAAATGCTGCAAATTGCCGGCGCTCACTGCGGTACGCATGATAGCCAATGGTTAATCCACGCCAGATCACGATACTATATAAAGAAAACACCAACAAAATACCCAACAACCCTAATTCTTCTGCCAATACTGCAAAAATAAAATCCGTATACGACTCGGGTAAATAGAACATTTTTTGTACGCTATCACCCAAACCTACGCCTGACCATCCGCCACGACCAAATGCAATCAGTGACTGCGTCAATTGATAACCACTATTAAATTGGTCAGCCCAAGGATTTAAAAACGCCGTCAAACGCGCCATTCTATAAGGAGATGAGACCGCCAAAAACACCATGCTCATACCCACCAACAGTAACAACCCTACGTAATATCGCAGCTTCACACCGATTAAAAACAACATTGCCATTACCGTAAACACAATGACCACTGTCGCACCAAAGTCAGGCTCTAATAATAATAAGAATGCGATGACTAGCATAATCAACATGGGTTTAATAAACCCTACAATACTCTGCTGCACTTGTGTTTTCTGACGCACCAAATACCCTGCAACATACAAAATCATAGCCATTTTGGCCAATTCAGACACTTGAATAGCAATTGGCCCAAACATAATCCAACGCCGGCTCCCATTGACCACTCGGCCAATCCCTGGAATTAGCACCATGACCAACATCAAAATACACAGAAAAAGAAAATGGACGCTATAGCGTTCCCAGATCTTACTGTCCATGCGCATGACCACCACAGCCAACACAAAGCCCATCATCAAATAGATGGATTGACGCACTAAAAAATGAAACGGCTGATGGTAAAACTTCGTGGAAATCATCACCGAACTAGACGCCACCATCATCAAACCAATCACGATTAGGCCCAAGACTGCAATAATTAACCAACGATCGTATAAAGCTGGGGCACCAAATGTTGATTTTATCCGTTTCCGACCCAGCATTATAGTTTTCCTACCAAATCGGCAAAAACTTCGCCACGATGATTAAAATCTCGGAACATATCCAAACTGGCACACGCTGGCGATAGTAATACAACGTCACCCGAAAGCGCAATTTTTCGTGCTGCTTCGACGGCTGCTTCTAACGTAGCAACGCGCTCTACAGCGACCAGATCAGACAAGGCCGCATCCAATTGATCAGCATCTTGTCCTAACAAAACCAAAGCACGCACATAATTTGCCACTGGATCACGCAAAAAACGAAAATCAGCACCCTTCCCCTGCCCCCCGGCAATTAAAACTATCTTGCCAGCAATCGCACCGCCAATGCCAGCAATTGCAGATTGCGTTGCTCCGACATTGGTTCCTTTTGAATCATTGATCCAATCTACGGCATCCAAGGTTCGCACCCATTGGCTACGATGAGCCAAGCCTGAAAATGTCATCAATACTTGCCGCATATCTGCGAAAGAAATATCGACACGATGTGCCAATGCACACGCAGCCAAAGCATTCGCCCAATTATGGCGACCTTTAATCCGCAAGTCATTAACGGACATGATTCGCGTTTGCCCGTATGCCAGAAACAGATCACCATCTGCACTGAGCAAACCCCACGCACCGTCTGCTGGTGCATCGAAACCAAAGCTTGTCGCGTGATGAAGATGCGGCGCATGCGGCTTGGTCGTCGCATCGTCGCGATTATAAACTACACACGCCGCATTGCGATAAACACGCTGTTTGGCTTCAATATACGCATCTAACGTATGATGACGATCCAAATGATCGGGCGTAATATTTAAAATTGTTGCTGCAGTAGGACGCAGGGATTCCGTCAAATCCAGTTGAAAACTGGACAATTCTAAAACCCACACGTCGTACTCATGTTCGTCCGCCAACAAATCCAAGACTGGCGTACCAATATTTCCGGCAACTGCTGTTTTAAGGCCAGCTGCTTGCGCCATTAAGCCAACCAAGGTGGTCACGGTTGATTTACCATTCGTCCCAGTAATCGCAATCACGTTGGCGGTAATGGTACGCGCCAAACATTCAATATCTCCATAAATCGGCAGCCCCAATGCCCGCGCTTGTGCTAGACACGGTATTTCTAAGGGCACGCCCGGGCTGACAATCACAGCAGAAATTTGTGTCAGTTTTTGCTCTGGAAAGGCTTCTAGGTATAAATCAACATTCGGAAACTCCGCGCGGAATTCTGTCGCTGCAGCTGTCGCATTCCGCGTATCAAAGATCGAAAACGGGATATTACAACGTTTGAGATAACGCGCAATAGAATGCCCCGTTTTGCCCAAACCCACTACTAAATAATGATCAGGAGTCATAATGTTCTCTATCGGAGTTTTAACGTGGCCAGACCACACAATACAAATACGACGGTTATAATCCAAAAGCGCACAATCACTTTCGGCTCTGACCAACCTTTCAGTTCAAAATGATGATGTAAGGGTGCCATCCGAAATAAACGTTTCCCTCGAGTATATTTGAAATACCCCACTTGGAGAATCACTGAAACCGTTTCGATCACAAATAAACCACCCATGATCATCAAAACCAATTCTTGGCGAATCATCACAGCAATCATCCCTAAAGCAGCGCCCAAAGATAATGAGCCTACATCCCCCATAAATATTTGTGCTGGATAAGCGTTGTACCAAAGAAATCCCAAACCTGCACCCACGATTGAGGAACAAAAAATAGTGATTTCCCCGGTATTCGGCACAAATGGTATGCTTAAATAATGCGCATATACCACATTAGAAGCTGCATACACAAAAATCCCCAACGCACCTGCTACCATCACGATAGGCATAATTGCTAAGCCATCCAATCCATCGGTTAAATTCACCGCATTACTGGAACCAACCACCACGAAATAGGCAAATATGGGCGAAAAAATCCCCAAATGAATGAATAACGCTTTGAAAAAAGGAATCGTTAATTGGGTATGCAGTGGAATACTCGAGCTATGAGTGAGATATACTAAAGTAACAATCGTGATCACCGATTGCCAAAAATACTTCCAACGACCGGGCAACCCTTTACTGTTTTTCAACACTAATTTACGATAATCATCAATCCACCCCACCAAACCAAAGCTGAGTGTCACCAACAAAATCACCCATAAACTCGCTTGGCGTAAGTCGCCCCATAATAAGGTACTCACAGTCACTGCCAGTAAAATCAACACGCCGCCCATCGTAGGTGTCCCGGCTTTGGATAAATGACTTTTCGGACCATCATCACGAATCATTTGCCCAATTTGCAAGCCTCTGAGCCAACGAATGGTCAATGGGCCACACAGCAACCCGACCAAAAGTGCGGTCAATGCCGCCAAAATCGAACGAAAAGTAATATATTGAAAAACGCGAAATGGGTGATACGAAGATTGTAGTAATTGTGTGATCCAATAAAGCATGGACAAGATCCTTAAATAAGTTGTTGGACAATGTTTTCCATCGCAGCTGAGCGCGATCCTTTCACTAAAACCGTAGTTTTAGCATCCAAACGCCGCAATAAATCTTCAGTCAAGTCAGACTGGGTATCATAATGTTTACCCCCGGATCCAAAGGCAAGCACTGCCTTAGCGCTCAGCGTACCACATGCCAGCAACCAATCAATCCCTTGCTCACGTGCCGCTGTCCCCACCTCTTCGTGATGTCGCTCACCCCACTCCCCTAATTCTGCCATGTCGCCTAATACCAAAATGCGCACGCCAGCGCACTGAGCCAACACATCAATTGCGGTCAGGGTTGAGCGCAAATTGGCATTATAGGTATCATCAATAATTGTGGCCGCTTGTTTGCCTTTGCGAAAAGACATCCGCCCAGCGACACCGGTAAATGCTTCTAAGCCCGCTACAATATCCGATAGAGGAATCCCAACCGCGTATGTACACGCTGCAGCCGCCAAAGCATTGCTCACCGCGTGTAATCCAGGAACATTGAGATGAACGAATGCCTCACCTGTCGGCGTATTCAGTTTAAACTCAGGATAACCCTCCGCCGAGACCAGCACATCACTCGCCCAAATCGTTGCTGCATGGGCGCGCGAAAAGCGAATGACTGGATGGGGTGCCACCTCTTCATCCCAAAAATGCGCGTACGCATCATCGTCATTAATAATCGCTGTGCCACCTTCGCGCAATCCTTGATAAATCTCACCTTTCGCACGCGCCACGCCGTCCAAACTACCGAACCCTTCGATGTGCGCTGGGGCAATATTATTAATCAGAGAAACATGAGGCTCAATCAATCCCACCGTATACGCAATTTCACCTTGGTGACTCGCGCCTAATTCAAACACCGCATACCGATGTTCTGGACGTAGTTGTAAAAGACTCAGTGGTACACCGATATGATTATTGAAATTCCCCTGTGTAGCGAAAGAGGGCTGAGGTAAAATTTGAGCAATCATTTCTTTGACGGATGTTTTCCCATTGGAGCCAGTCACTGTGATCATCGGACACGTAAACTGCTGACGATACCAAACGGCAACCATCGCCAGAGCGTTTAAACTAGAAGGCACAACCCATTGCTCAACAGGTATCTCAGGCAAGGCACGTTCACAAATGACAGCGACCGCACCTAATTGGACGGCAGCAGCAATATAATCGTGTCCATCAAAACGTTCACCCGGCAGCGCAACAAATACTTCTCCGGGTTGTATCTTCCGACTATCAATGCTGAGTCCTGACACAGCATCATCTCGCCGGCAGGAGACCTGTAAAACGCGAGCAATATCACTTAAATTCATAAAAATTTAACTTCGATAAACAAATCAATAGTTTACTGCAAAGTGAACCATAAAGGTAGGATAAAAACACATCTCATTGGCACGAAATTTTGAATAAAGTCAGATCGAAACGAGCCATGGGCGTGACCGCGTGTGAGCCCGCCCGAAACCCAGCATGAACTATTTATTATCAATTTTTTTGTTAAGCGAGCGAAATGTCGCCATACGCTAGATTGACTGGCTCTTCATTGAGCATCAAGCGTTGGTGATAGCGCGCGATGCTTTTTTCCGATAGCGGTTCACGCATATTATCCAAAAGATATGTGTCCAAACTGTCACTCAACGTTCTTGCAGTATCTAGCAAGATATCAAAACGTTCGGCATCAATATCCGGACTCCCTGAAATCTGCATGAAGAGACATAACCCATGGACGACAAAGCCGCCAATATTTTGGAGATCAAACGTACCTGTCGGCGTTGCCGCAGCCAAACTACACATCACCGGACCTTGGCAATTAGGATATTGATGACGATGAAATAAATCGCCCTCACCAAAGCGAAATCCTGCAGATAAAACTGCTTGTAATAATTCATAGCCTGCCAATTGACGGTTCGATTTTGCCAACAGAAACATCATCATAGACTCTGCGGGTTCAACTGGAGTAAACGTTTGTACAGACGCAGGGATCTCTTGTTCGTTCGTGCTGTCCGGTACAGCTTGCAACTTAGGTGCAAGTGGTTGTGGTACTTCAGGTCGTGCACTTCGATTGAGCGTAGCCTGTTGGCGTTGGCGTAATGGGATAGAAATACTAGGCTTGGGTGCTATAGCGATATTATCAGCGACTTTGCGTACGGCAATAATATCATCATAAAAATTAGATTGCGCTGGATTCACTGTCACATTCGGAGCCGCTTTTTTTTCTTCTTGTTGACGGCGAGTTTGTACCGTACGCACAATAGCAACAACAACACCGATCAAAAGTAATGCATTCAGCATCAAACTCCAATTCATTGATTTCTCCCAGCATGAATAAAAGGTCTTAGGGTATGGTGACATAAAAATTGAGTATTACCAAGCTGTTATCGATAAAAGGAGATAATTGACTCAGTAATTTTAGCCTTGAATTCAGCACGAGGTGGAACCACCTCCCCACCGGTACAAGGCAATTAATTCGCTTAGACATCGCATGTTACATCATAATAGTCCTCATCTTCTTCAGAAACAAACTGAAGCGAACTTTCTGAATCTGAAGTACTACTCGATCTTTTACGCTCAGCTTCAGTATGTATATTTCTTACTGTAACACCAGATGGAACCGTCATATCCCATCCTCCTACAGCTCGAGCCTTCTTTGGCTGATTCGCCGCAGCAAGTTGAGGTTGAACGCCATTATTTGTTGCCAGAGCCACAACGGCGGTCGGTTCCACCTGCATACTCCGGTTAAACGCTTCGATCACCTCACAAATTTGAAGACTCAATGGATGCTGCTCATCAATCATCTGATACGCATAGCGTCGATATCGTGTTTCGTGCGATGCACCATTCGCTGGATTATAGGCTTCGTAATTTCCTTCTCGCTCACTTCCGCGAGTCTCTCCAAGCCTCAATGGATTAGGATACGTTGTGGGCTTAAACAGCTGATCGCGGTGCAAGGGATGCTTAATCATCCATCGTTGTTGACTAGGCATATATTGGGCGAGTAATAAGAGAATATCCTTTTCAACCGGATCGTTATAAAAAATGTGTACTTGTTGCGGTACTACCTGCCATCCTGCATTCGTGTGATATTGTTTTTCTAAGATAATAAATTTATGAGGATTCTCATTGAGTAGAGATACCTGTGTTGCAACACAGACCGCATGAGTCAAACCCAGAGTTGCATCTAAATAGGTATCGAAATGATCTTGCTGCACTGCGGTCAATTGATTTCGATACGCTTGATACACTGCTTTTTTTTGCCTAATCAAACTAGTTTCTCGGTCCACTCCATGCTGAGGTAAGAATTCACGTGTACTCACTTCTGCATGCATTGCTTTCAATGCGGCGGGTAATTGGGCAATAGCTTGTTGTTCTCGAAGAACAAATTCTTTCATTTCTTCCTCTGAGCCCTCCAACGGTTTAGCGTAGAATGGATGAGTTTCCGAACCAGGTGCTGTGAGTTCGTTGAGGATATTAACGTAACGATCTGCACTGAGCGCGTGCTCCTCCAAAATTGGCCGCAACGCTTCAAGACGCGATCGTGGATTAAATATCAATTTTATCGGTGAAAACGCTTTACCGAATTGTAGATAAGTCGAAAATTCTGCCACGAAAAAAAACGTTAACCCCGTTAACAATGAGATACTTACCCAATTGAGTACAGCGGCCGCGACTATAGGCGCAAACGTCGAGATGCTAATCGCACTGATTACTACAATCAATGGTCTCATGATTGGGTGATTAGCCAGCCCGGAGCCATTGAGGAATATAACGGTGAACGTAATGCCAATCGCATAAAGTGTCAATACAGGAAGAAACGTCAGAGAACCACCGATAATAACTGAGACAAAAAAAGCTCCCGCCATATTACTGTAGTTTTTTTTCAAATAAAGTTTCAATAATAGCAACATTTATATCTCCTCAACATAGGGTGTTCAGTTGCTACGTCCCGAGAAACAATGACTACGGTCGCGACTATGCAGACTTGCGTCAAAGAAAAATCATTCACCAAATTGCGCGCAATTGTAACAAAAAAAATGGGATTTGCAAGATATGAAGCGTATTTTTCGAAGAGATCAGATACATCTGAACGGCTAAGAGGGTTGAAACCTGGATATCAGCTACGAGCCTCAATCCAGGTTACAGTATTAAACAGGTACAGACGCTGGCACATAACTCTTGATTTGTGCAGAGAATCTTTGAAGTGACTCTAATCCAGATTCTTCCGCTGCTTTACACCAAGTCTGTAAGGCATCAATCAATTCTTTTTGCGAACTGGCCGTCTTTTCCCACACATATTGTAAAGACTGACGATAATCATAAGCGATACGTAACTGATCATACCGCGCTAAGAGCGCTTGCAAATGCGTATGCGCTTTCGGTGATAATAACGTTTGCTCACGTTTTAATAAAACACTGGCGCGCTGCACGAGCTTTTTATCGTGTTCAGACGTCACATGTTCGCGTTTCACTTGCTGCAACATGGGGGCCAAAACATCTGTATAGTACTGGGCCATCACTTGAAAACGATTCGTCACCACAGCTTTGACCGTATCCAAATCCACTTGCAATTTGTTTTCCA
>CAZBSX010000004.1:0-19161 GCA_964494305.1 uncultured Legionella sp.
TGTCGATGAGATGATCGGCCACTGCGGCCAAACGGTAATAATAACGTGTAACCCCAAAGCATAAGGTTTTGGTAAAAGGTGAGACTTCGGGGGCTTGTAATAAATGTGTTAACGACTGATGCTTTTGAATGAGGCGTAGGAGTAAAGCAAGGGCTTGGGCACGCTCATTATTTTTCATTGTAATTGGAGACCTGTGTGTAATTCTTTGCGGTTAGCATTGAGATAGTCCGCAATCGAAATAGGGCGTCCACCGGGACATTGCAGGGTTTGTACTAAAATCCCCCCCTCACGGGTATTAATCAACATGCCATCAGTATCCATGGCTAAAATAGTACCTGGTGGTTGTGAATGTCGTTGTGAAACAAGCTTAGCGTGGTGAATTCGTACCGTCATCGTATCGATCTGAGTATAGGCAATCGGCCATGGATAATACGCTCGAATTTTGCGATCAATATCGATGGCAGATTGGTGCCAATCTATGGTAGCATCCTGCTTATGGATTTTCGGCGCATAGGTGGCTTGTTCTGAGATTTGAGAGATTGCTCGTGCACTGTTTTGTGCAATCTGATCTACAGTAGCAAGCAGCGGTTCGGGTGCCAGAATACTTAAACGCTGGTGTAATTGTACAGTCGTATCTTCTGGACCAATCGTGCAGGTGCGCATGGTAAAATAAGGTCCAGTATCCATCCCAACATCCATTTGCATGATAGCAACGCCAGTTTCTTGGTCGCCGGCTAAGATGGCATGTTGAATCGGTGCCGCGCCGCGCCAGCGTGGTAACAACGATGCATGCACATTAATACAGCCGAAGCGTGGAATATCCAGTACCCGTTTTGGTAAAATTAATCCATACGCAATCACCACCATAAGATCGGGTGCTAAAGCTTCTAAGGTTGCAACCACGTCGGGTGATTTAAAATTGAGGGGTTGGTAGATCTGGATCTGATGTTGGATTCCCCAGGTTTTTACGGCTGATTCTTGAATGCGTTGACCACGTCCGGCTGGGCGATCCGGTTGGGTATACAAGGCAATGAGTTGATGCTGACTCGCATGCAACGCATCTAAGCATGGAATGCCAAATTCCGGGGTACCTGCGAAAACAATCTTGAGCATGCTCATTTTTGAGCTTGGTCGCGAAGATATTTGTCTAATTTACGACGTGCCATGTTACGTTTTAATGGTGATAAGAGATCAATAAACAATTTACCATTCATATGGTCAATTTCATGCTGAATGCATTCTGCTAATAATTCTGATCCAGTGACTTCAAACGTTTGACCCATACGATCAAGTGCACGGACGGTCACGGTTTCAGCGCGCGTCACGGTATCATATGCGCCTGGCACCGAGAGACAGCCTTCTTGATACGTGAGTTCGCCTTGAGACGCAATGATTTCAGGATTGATGAGAACCAATTGCTGGGATTTATCGCGGGTGACATCAATCACGGACAGCCGGATATTGACGCCAATTTGCGCTGCAGCCAACCCCACACCCCGGGCGTGGTACATCGTTTCAAACATATCATCAATGAGGATTTGAAGATTATCATCAAAAACCGTAATTTCGGCCGACATTTGGCGTAAGCGTGCATCTGGAAGATATAAAATTTTACGTAAGGCCATAGGAATTCTACAAAAAAATAATCGATATTGTCTCTTAAAATAGGGTTGTTAGCAAATTTATTTTGCACAAATTTTGACAAAATTGCGATCATTGTCTAAACCTAGTGTATCAATGTCATGATTTGTATGACGCATGATTCTATGGAGGGTGCTATGAGGAATACAGGAGAAAAAGGCCAATATTCTAGAGTATCAAGTGTCGAATTGGCTAAGGTAACCCATGAAAAAATGACTCGAGCCAAGGCATTATCCATCTTAGAATTAAAGGGACTTCCTTCGCCAAAAATTTATGATGATCAGCAAAAAAAATTATTAGGAAAGATGAATCCAAGTACTGAGCTTGTCAAAATTGCAGCAGTACACGCAGCTCATAGCCGTTTGCAAACAGATCATCAAGCTGCAGTGCAAGATATGGAAAATTCACTAAATGTTGCTTACGACGCATATCAGGATCCATCACATACGAAAGAAGCCAGAGACTTGGGAAAACGATTGGTTACTTTGGGTCGCAAGTATTGCAAAGACCTCGCTGCAGTGAATGCTGATATGCCCTATTTAGAGCAAACATACCAAACTGAGTTTGTGAAAATTCTGAATGTCTCGCCAGATTTGAAGAAGGATCTTGAGAAATTAATGGTTAAAATTAGTGTTGCTTACGAACATATCTTTGCGCAAGAAGAAGGTTATGTGCAAGCAAACTCTGATGACATGGCAATGGAAATGGAAGAAGTGGTCTTCGTCGATCCAATCGATTTATTTCGCGCAGAATACAATCATTATTTAGATGATCTTGTGAACCTCCAACAGGAAGAACAGGAACAATTAATGCAGGCGCATCAGGATGCAAGTCAGCCGGTACTTTTTAATCCCCGTTATCAAAAAGATTTACAGCAGCTTTATGTGCGGCTGGATGCCTTAGGAAGCAAGTATTTTGCTGCAATTGGAGAAGATCCCGATGAGACAACCTTAGTTAAGCTGAACCAAAAGTTTAGACAAGATTTTAAACAAGCTGTTGATGAGGCAAAACAGGCATTTGCGAAAGAGCCTGGTATTTGGGCGAATTTAAATTGTACGCTGAAGATATTGTTTACCATCATTTTTGTCGTGGGTATTGTGATTTTACTCTGTGAAAAACCTGAAGATCGACACCGTTTATTTCATGGTGCGCCGGCAGGTGAATTGAATATTAAGCAAGCTTGGCAAGATTGGGAAATGGATGTGTTGCCTGATCCAGAGGCGACATCCGTGCTTAGACATAAGAACGTATAAGGACAATGTAAGTCCATATGACATAAGGAGATTGACATGAGTGACAATAAAGAAGATTTCGATGGGCTCAAGCGAGATGATTCACAAATAAAAAGACGAGCGAGAGACAATCAAAGAATAAAAACACGAGTTCAGAGAAATGCGGGCAGAAAGAGAACAGGGTCTGCAGCTAGTGATGAAGCTTCGAGTTTACTCGGTACCACAGATAAACGTAAAAAAATTCAGATGAGTAACGTGCAAGCTTTAAAGATATTAGGGTTAACTGTGGGTAAATATGGTTATCCTTTGCCAATAACCATTAATCAGGCGAGGGATGAATTATTGAGCAAACATAGCCCAGACGTAGGTGGAAACCCACGAAGATATGAAGAAATAAGCGTTGCGGCACGCCATCTTACTAAGTATCAAGAGCGACTATTCAAACAATATAAAGAAGATCTAAAAGAGGCCTATAAAAACTATCAGAGCGCAGTAGGTCCTACAGCAAACGATCTAAAGGCTCGAGAAAAACGCCAACACGACGTTATGCGTGGAGAGACAATGGATGCAATCGGTAAAGAATTATATGACCTGTGTGATAATTATTTAAACGATTTAATGCAGCCAAGCTATGGCGACCCACGGCATAGTTTAAAACGAACGCACGCGAGTACGTATAATGAGTGCTTAAGAGCGATACCTGATTCGGAACCCAATAAACAGCTAATCGCATTACAAAACACGTATTATAAAGTGCAGAACGATATTATGAAAAAGTGTAATGATTTGCCTTTAGAGGAACAAAAATTAGTAAGAACCGCCGCAAGAACCGCCGAGAAGCCAATTGATGTTGATCCTAATGAGGTTTTCAAACATTTGCCGCCGGATCTCCAGAATCAAGCAAAAGAAGAAGTTATCGCTGAAGATCCGATCGATGCGTTCCAAGCGCAACATCAGGAGTATTTGAGTGATCTCTTAGCCATGCAAGCTGAATATACGCACCATCAAGACGATTTTGAAGCATTACATGATACGTTAGAATCTTTAGGTCATGATTATATTGCTGATATGAAAAAATCTGGTGCGAATCTTGAGGAATTGAGTAAAAAATACGCCGAAGATTTCCAAGCAGCAACAACAAAGGCTAAAACCGCGTTTGCGCAAGAACCTGGAATTTGGGCAAATTTGAGTGAGTGCTTGAAGAGTATTTGCACCGCCTTGTTTTTCATTAAATATCTTATTGGCTTATCTGAAACAGAGGTGGATCGGAACCGTATGTATCAACCTGAAAAATTCAGTATCCAAGAGCGCTGGGACACATGGCAAATGGATTGCATGCCTACTCTCGATCATGCGCGCCATCCAAATATGGATAAGTAACGCTTATCCTATTTGTGGAGGCCGACCGAGAAGGTGTTCAGGACCAGAGCTATTCTGAATCGCGTTATGAGGATTCTGAGCTTCCCCTGCTGCGGTTGCCCTGAGATTGGTCTGCTGGCCGTTGAAAAGGGTAGGTGGGTAAGTCAGATCTTGTCGCGAAGAAGGCGGTTCTGCTGCTATTTCACTTCTTCTGGCCTCGGATGAGGCAGTGATTGCGTTGGCCTCTGCTCGCTGAGCGGTGAGTCTCTGTTCTTGCCTCTTTCTCTGTCTCTCGGATACATAACAAGTAGGCAATATGATTGGTGCTGCGTCCGGTTGAGCAGCATTGGGTGCGGGTGTATTCGGGCGCTTCGGTGTACTTGAACCAGCGCGAGGCGCTAATCCCAAACTGACGTTAAATGCTTCTATCGCTTCGCATAGTGCTAAACTGAGCGGGTGATCTTGTACCATCATATATGAATGATGCTTATATTCTGTTGCCCTATTGTTCCAATCTAACGGTGTATTTATCAAGTCGTTATTTTCTGGTATTCGTGGATTATTCGAGCTGGCCAACGTATCAAAATGAGTACGATCATAGACAAATGTTGTTACAGGTACCGCGTTGATGGGATGTTCAGAATCAAACAGGCCGCCGCCATTTGCTAGGGTTCTTTTTTCCACTAGAATGAAATTATTTTGTGTCGCTAATTGTACGTTTTCTGCAGACATGACACATGATGCTGCAATTGGACGCAGTTTTGAAGTAAGATGGCGGTATTCCTTGTACTTAATTTGTTGTGCTTCGGTTAGCGAGTTGAGATACGCTGGATTGATTGTCTGCGTGATTGCTTCAAAAGTTTTAGTTGGATCATGTTCATTACGAATTGAGAAATCGGCGGCATTCAGTGGAATAAACGCTTTGTCCGGTAATTGATTCAGTGCTCGGTTTAGTCTGTCAATGAGCATATCTCTATCGGTGGTGCTGAGTTCTAAGGCTGTGGGGCGCCGCACGAGGTGTCGATATAAGCGGTCAAGTCGAGCACGTGGATTGAGAATAATTTTGACGAGTGAAAAATCCTCACCTATGGCATAATCTGGGAAGGAGCTGCGAATGAGGACGTCGAAGTTTGTTAAGAAAACACTTAAGGTGAATATTGCGCCTGTCATTACGTGGGGCAGTGCACTGAAAAATAAAAAGTAATGAGGAAAAATAAAAGAGCTGATAGGCCCTACAATACCGAGGCTTATTCCAACAACGCCAGCAATGATTGCAATGATGCTGGATTGTGTTGGCATAGGCGGTAAGACTCGTTTGAGTCCGGGCGCAATTACAAAGGCGACGAGCAGACATAGGCCCATTGCATAGAACAGAATAAGAGAACCTCCGATGGGTAGGCTGGCGAAGACGATGACAAAGCATAGTGTATGTAGCCCCGCTTGCTGTAAAGGCTTTTTTGCTCGATGTACATATTCTTTGGTAAGTGACCATATTCGAGACATAGGAGATGTTCCACTGAGTAATATCAATTGTTTCTTATTCTAACATATTGTGTTTTTTATTCAATTTTTTGTTCCATACGGTTTTTATCCGAGTATTTCCGGTGTTGTTGCCTATTTTTCATGGACTCATTTATGTTCGCGCGCATGCGCTCAATTTCTTTCTTGAGCGCGCTGCGCGCAAATGATAACCTAACAGTACGTGCGCTTTGAGGATGGACACTCATGTCATTGGTTTTTTTTCTGCTCTATTTTATATTGACCCTTGTTGTCTTAAGCCGAGGCTTAAGCCCAGTGATTTGGGAAATTGGGTCTGGCATTTATTTATTTATTGCTACTTTTGTCATCGGATTTCCGTGGGTGATGGGTATTGTGGTGTGGACGTTGGTCATTGGTGCTATCTTGATTTTACGTTTGGACCCTCTGCGTGCGATGATTGCCAGTCAATTGTTTCGGGTTGCGGCTCGATCTGTTCCTAAATTATCTAAAACCGAAGAAACCGCGTTGAATACAGGCGATACTTGGATCGAGCAAGATGTATTTCGTGGCACCTTAGATTGGGATAAATTGGCAAAAATCAAAACCGAATTAACGTCTGAAGAGCAAGATTTTTTAGATCATGAAACGCAAACCTTGTGTGGGATGTTGCACGAATGGGATATTGAGCAAGACCATGATTTGCCCAAAGCAGTATGGGCCTATATTAAAAAACATGGTTTTTTAGGTTTAGTGATTCCGAAGGAATATGGTGGTAAAGGATTTTCAGCACGGGCGCATTCGGATATTGTCATGAAAATATCGAGTCGTTCTGGCGTAGCAGCAGTAACGGTGATGGTCCCTAATTCACTCGGGCCTGGAGAATTATTGGTCCATTATGGTACCGAAGAGCAGAAAAAGCATTATTTGCCACGTTTAGCCAAAGGTCAGGATATTCCTTGTTTTGCACTGACAGAACCGCGGGCAGGGAGTGATGCGACCTCGATTCAGTCCGAAGCGATTGTCATGAAAAAGAAAGTCAATGGCAAAACTGTTCTAGGGTTATCTATCACCCTAAACAAACGTTGGATTACACTTGCTCCGGTAGCCAATCTGATTGGCCTAGCATTGAATCTCAAAGATCCAGATGGATTCTTGGCTGGAGAAGGGTCAGAAGGGATCACGTGTGTTTTAGTGGAGCGCGATACACCCGGTTTGGAGATTGGTAATCGACATTTGCCGATTCAACAACCTTTTATGAATGGGACGATTCGCGGTAAAGATATTTTTGTGCCTATGACGCAAATCATTGGGGGGCAGGTGAATGCCGGACGCGGATGGGAAATGCTGGTAGAGTGTTTATCGATTGGACGCTCCATTTCGTTACCCGCACTCAGTGCAGGCGCATCAGGGGTTGCATATTTGACCACGGGAGCGTTTGGTCGGATTCGACGGCAATTTAATGTCGAAATTGGTCAATTTGAAGGAATTGAGGAAAAATTAGCTGAAATAGCCGGACGACAATATTTATTAAATGCCACGCGCTTATTGACCTTGGCGGCGGTGAATGAAGGCAAAAAACCTTCGGTCGCTTCGGTGCTAACCAAATACTACAATACTGAGCTTGCACGTATGACCATCAATGATGCGATGGATATTCATGGTGGTCGCACGGTAGTTTTGGGACCACGTAATTATTTAGCTGCGTATTATGCAGCAATCCCAATTTTTGTGACGGTAGAAGGTGCGAATATTATGTCACGTAATTTATTGGTGTTTGGTCAGGGCTCGATGGCATGTCATCCGTTTATTCGGCGGGAATTATTAGCTGTGCGCCATGACGATCGTGAGACGTTCGCGCAATTGATTTGGCAACACGTGTATTATTCGATGCGCTGTTTTGCAAAGGCACTTTGTTCAGCTTGGACCGGCGGTAAGTTCATCCCCACGCCAGGCGGACCGTTTAAAAAGTATTTCCAACGTTTGACGCGATTAAGCCATGCTTTTGCGTGGTTGGCGGATTTTTCACTGATCTTTCTTGGCGGTAGCTTAAAACGCAAAGAGCGTTTATCTGCCCGATTAGCAGATGGGATGTCGTATTTGTATATGGCGATGGCGACGCTCCACCTCGCCAATGAATATCCGGACAGTAAAGATCATCAGACACATGCAGCCTGGGCCGTGACCTATAGCTGTTACCATGCTCAAAAAGCTATGCTCGATTTTTGCCAAAATTTCCCCGTGCGTTTCTTAGGGGGCTTGTTTCGGTATTTATTGTTTCCGTTTGGACAAACGATGCGCTACCCTTCCGATCAAGCCAGTCACCAATTAGCACAATTAATGCAGCATGGTAATGATTATCGAGAATTACTTGCACAAACAATCTATCTGAGCGGGGATCCTACGCAGCCTGTCGATAGAATGGAGCATGCATTCCAACTGCTATCTCAACACGAAGATCTGTATCATGCTATGATCGCCAAATCTCGTTGCAAACATGAAGACATGCATGCAAGCTTGTTAGAAAAAGTGAAAGCAGGTGTGCTCCAAGCTAGTGATGTTGATGTTCTGATGAGTATTGAGCACGCTTGCTGGGATGCAATTCAAGTGGATGAGTTTAGCTTGAATGCAGTCAATTCAAAACATTGCGATCCAATATCTACTGAGGGCAAGTTATGACGCAATCGCTCCCCGATCCACAAAGTATTCTGGCCTTTGATGAATTGACCCGTACTAGTCCGAGTGCTCATTACTATGGACGGCGAAAACTCAATGTTGCTTTGACCAAATATCGTATGCACGAAGATTTTTACAACATCAATAAAGCACTGGATGAGAGCAGTAAAATCGTTGATCTGCGAGCACGGTATCTTAGAGAAATTTCTAAGTCAGTGTGGACTGCAGCTACTACCGAAGCAGAGATCAAACGATTTATGGATGTCAATCGGATGGACGTGGCTGCCAGTGAACGTATCAAGACGATTGAACAGAAGATTTCAACGCTGGGCATGGCGTATTACATAGATGAGAATGGTACGCTGAATCGTGGTTATGTAGTGAATGACCATATTGTGGATGACAAGAATCCCGAACATGCGGAAATGTTAAAATTCTTGGATGAGATGTTTCATTCGTGGTTGGTTTCACACGGTATGGCAAGTGATGAAAATGGTATTCTTCATCGAACAACGAAAGATGGTTCTTTGGCAGACCCTGTTTCATCCGACGATGTGCGAAAATTACTTGAAAATGCGGAAACAGGATTTGAACTGACTGTGCGAAAAATCGTTCCGAATATCGACGAACTCAGTATGGTCTGGTCACCTCCTGAACTTGTAAAACGAGCAGAGCAAGAGCAGGCAGCGAAAGCGCCGCATGAACCGAAACGTGCTGCAGGACCGCAAACATCACAAAAGAAACAATAACGCTCAGGCTTCATCATGATGTAACATGGTTTGTGCCATACGCAATTGCTCTGCACTGCCAATATCAAACCAGATGCCTTGATGCAGTTCACCTTGCGCTCAGTAAACTGACGCATTAATGGCGTGACGGAATAACGACCTGTCGTGGCATGTTCGAAAAACTCAGGACTGTAAACAGTGACGCCGGAGAAAACAAATACTCTATCCGTGTTATTCAGTAAACCATTCGTTGATAAGCCGTAATCACCCGAGGGTTTATAAGCTGGTTTTTCAACTAAAATGACGTGTGCCAAGCTGGATTTGGGTAATGTGAGGTTTTTTAGGTCGTAGTCAGTAAAAATATCGCCATTGAGTGTGATAAAAGGTTCGTTGCCTATGATACTGAGGGCATTGACGATTCCCCCACCTGTTTCTAAGCCTCCCGGGGGTTCTGCAGAAAAAATAATCTCCAAGCCATGTGTGTCATGCGTGTTGATATACTGTTTGATTTGCCCCCCTAAATACGCGTGATTGATAATGACGCGTTGAAATCCCGCTTGTGCTAGGTGTAACAAATGATGTGCGAGCAGCGGTTGATTGGCGAGGTGGCATAATGTTTTGGGCATCTGATCGGTAAGGGGGCGGAGCCGTTCACCCCGGCCAGCCGCTAAAATCATGGCAGTTTTCATGCTAAAGTACCCTGAAAATGTGCGTGTACACGGTGTTGTAACCACTGCCCAAACGGATGTAATTCGGGATAAGCTTGGACGCAAGTGGTCACGTATTGATATGTACGTGGCAAATCATGTAAATAATTGGATTTTCCATCGCGCAGATGGAGGCGGCAAAACGTACCTAAGATTCGTAAATGACGCTGCAACCCGCACCAATCAAACGCGTGTTGTAAGTCTGAAAATTCATACGGTTGCGTCAATTGGGACTGTTGATAAAAATAATGTAGCCAGAAGCTAATTTGATCCTGAGAGAGCTGAATATAACAATCTTTGAGTAAAGAGACTAAATCATAAGTAATGGGCCCTATCATAGCATCTTGAAAATCGATAATCCCAAATTTGGGAAGAGCATCAGGCTGACGGTCTAAGAGCATAATATTACGAGAATGATAGTCACGATGAATCAACACTTGTGGTTGATTGGCAATCTGAGTTGTGAGATTTTGGAACGTTGTCTGCAATAATTGATGTTCATCCGTGTTTAGACTTAAGCCTAAGTAGCGTTGTAGAAACCAGTCATGAAATAAGTTTAATTCTTGCAGCATGAACGTCTGATCAAAATGCTGAAGCTCGATAGGTTGGGGGGAATGATGGTGGTGTATTTGAGTAAGGATTTGGATCGCTGATTGATATAAAGGGTGTGCGCTACTTTGATTTAAGGCATCCTGCAGTAAAACATTGCCAAAATCTTCGAGTACGGCAAAACCTAACGTATCATCTATAGCATAAATCTGTGGTGTGCGAACGCCTTGCTCTGCTAGTAAACGACGTACATACACAAATGGCGCCAAAGGAATGCGATCCGGAGGGGAGTCCATGATAATCTGAGTAATCCCAGCGTGATGTAAGCGATAATAGCGCCTGAAACTAGCATCACCCGCTAATGGCGCGAGCGAATAATCAGAATCCGGATAGATGGTTTTTAGCCATTTGTGCAGTGCGTTTTCACGAGTTTGCATGCTATACTTCCTGCCCTTGCTTGAACAATGTTGGCGTTTCGGTGATTCATAATAAGCAATATTATACGATAAGCTTGCGGGTGTTCCTAGTTCTCATTGGATCAGGAGTACTTTGGCAAGCAAGCACCGCAGAGGCCGATTCCGAAGACGTTGAATGGGTGCAGGCGTGTATTTGGGATGCCAAAGCGCCAGAAAAGCAGTTTAATGAGCAAGTTTCTGAATGTTTAGGTTGGCAAACTAGTGCAAGTCCGTCGTTCTGTCGTGGTTCTTATCGTTCGCTGCCGTTGCATCCATTTTCTGATCCACACGCCATTGAAATCAAAGCGGATCAAGTCTCATTTCGGCCTGCTGGGCGATCGACATTAGAAGGGCATGTACACGTACAGCAAGATCAACGTGTAGTGACTGCCCGCACCGCCCAAGTATACCGAGATGCGCATACCCAACAAATCAATCGCATAGAATTAGATACGAATGTCCATTTTATGGAGCCTGGTCGTTTGATGATCGCAGAGCATGCTAGCATGAATCCGCAAGACAAATCCGGGTATGTTGAAAAAGTGGTGTATCGTTTTGATACCACACGCTATTCTGCAGTGTTGCCTGCGTGGGGAACGGCAGAGTGGGTGAAACGATTTGCGAATCAAAATTATCATTTGCATGACGTCACCTATACGACGTGCTCTCCTCGCAATAGAGCTTGGGAAATTCGAGCCAAAGATATTCAATTGGATTATGATAACCAGACTGGAGTTGCCCGCCATGCGTTACTGCGTTTGGGAAAATTGCCTATCTTATATACGCCTTATCTCAGTTTTCCGACTAGTTCTGCGCGTAAATCGGGATTTCTAATGCCAATCGGCGGATATAGCAATGTCAGTGGGTTTGATGCGGCTTGGCCATATTATTTGAATTTGGCACCCAATTATGATGCAACCATTATCCCTCATTATTATTCGTTACGCGGATGGATGGTCGGTGGAACGGCGCGGTTTTTAACGGAACAATCTTCGGGGATTGTCGGTGGATCCATTTTGCCGCATGATGGCGCTTTACAAACGTTCGTTACCCAACATGAAGCACAGTTTCCGCGAATTCAAGGTACGCATACGGATCGGTGGTCAGTTTTGGTGCGTGAAAATACGCAATTGTTTCCAAATTTGCATTTTGATGTCGATTTTCAACAAGTGTCAGATGATTATTATTTACAAGATTTTAGTACCAATTTGGCTATTTCCAGTGAAAATCAATTGCTCCGCCGCGGATCCTTGGTGTACAACTCGGATCATTGGTTAATAGGAAGTATGGTCCAATCGTATCAAACGTTGCATCCCATTAATCAATCGGAAGTAGCCGATGTGTACGATCGATTGCCCCAGGTCATGGCGGATGGTCAATACCATGATTTACCTTTGCATACAGATTTAGACATTTTGGGTCAATATGATTATTTTCGCTGGACCGGCCTTGATCGTACCATTCCACAAGGGTCTCGCTACCATTTAAATCCGATACTCTCTCGGCCGAATATTGCCCCCTGGGGTTATTTTACGCCTACGGTTGAATTGGTAGAGAACAATTATGGACTATTTTATAACACAGGTGCGTATGGACAAGGCTTATCGCAAGGCGAATCATTTAATCATCTTCTACCGAGAGTATATCTTGATAGTGGGTTAACTTTCGAACGAGATACTCATTTGTTTACGAATGCAATGCGGCAAACTTTAGAGCCCAGAGTATTTTACTTGAATGTGCCGTACCAAAATCAAAGCCAATTTCCGGCGTTTGACTCGGCGTATATGATTTTTAATACGGATCAATTATTTCGCACCAACCGTTTTTCTGGATTCGATCGTATTTCTGATGCGAATCAATTGGCTTATGCGGCAACCACGCGGTGGCTCTCACCACGCTCGGGTCGGGAGAAGGCTAAATTAACGGTAGGACAACTCCGTTATTTTTCCAAACGAAAAGTGCAATTATGTTACCGCCAGGATGGTCAATGCACCGACAATCCTGATTTTCTAGGCTATACGTCTCCAAATTCGTTATGGTCGCCTGTGGCGATCAATGCAGTTTATACGCTCAATTCAGCATGGTCGGCGAGCAGTGATTATGTCTGGGATCCCGCGACACATGGCACGAATAATGCGAATCTCAATCTGCATTATCAGCCCAGTCCGAATCGAATGTTAGGGTTAGGCTATAATTATTTGGTCAGCGGCAATGTGATCACAGTGCCTGAGTCGGCAATCGTGAATGGTGCGCTCAACCAAATCACCGGATCGTATGCTTGGCCATTGAATGAGAATTGGAGCAGTTTGGGTGTCTATAGTTACAACGTCTCAAAACAGTATGGGATGTTAACGTTTTTTGGACTGCAGTATGACTCGTGTTGTTGGGCAGCAAGGTTGATTGGAGGGCGAACGTTCAAGAGTTTGAGTCCGGATTCGTTATCACCTCAGTATAATAACAACGTGTATTTGCAAATCTTATTGAAAGGATTAGGGTCTGTCGCGACGAGCAACCCAGAAACTACGATTCAAAGCTATTTACCCGGGTATCCGAATTTATTCCATGGGTAAAATATTGAACATAAATAGCGTGGATGTCTGTTGACATCCCGGGATAGCAAACTTAGACTTGAGATCTGATTTTACTGAGGTGAGTGGCATGCGTGTTGTGGTGGGAGTATTTGCTTTATTGCTTGGGTCGACGTCTTGTTTTGCGGCATCGGTGCAGGCTTTGGATAAAGTCGTCGCGGTTGTGAACGATAGTGTGATCACGCAACATGAATTGGATACGCAAGTGGATTTGATGCGTACACAAATGCTCGCTAAAAAGATTTCTATGCCCCCTGAGAATGTATTACGCAAACAAGTGCTGCAGCATTTGATTGATGTCGATTTACAATTACAATTGGCCAAAGCCAATAATGTGAAAATTGATGCAGCCGAACTGGATGCGACTATTGCAAAAATTGCGGAAGACAATAAATTAAGTTTGACTCAATTGCGTGAAGCAGTGAGTCATGAGGGTATGACTTGGGAAGGGTACCGTGAGAGTCTACAAAAAGAAATGATTATTTCGCGGTTGCAACAACGTTTGGTCGGGCAAGATGTTGAAATTACCCCACAGCAAGTGGATGATTACATCAAAAACGAATTGGCAAATGATAAGTCAAACGCCTTGTTTCATGTGCAAAATATCGTTATTCCTTTGCCTGAAGAACCCACACCACAGCAAATTAAACGTGCAAAACTGAAGGCACAGCAATTACTGACCCAAGTAAAAAAAGGGCAGGATTTTGGTTTGTTGGCGGTTGCTGAATCGAGTGACGAATATGCGCTAGAGGGCGGTGATCTGGGTGAGCGCCATTTGGCAGAATTGCCTACCTTGTTTGCTCAGCACGTCCAAAATATGCAAGCAGGCGAGGTGGTTGGGCCGATTCGTGCAGCCAACGGATTTCAGATTATTAAATTGATTGCGGTGACGCAAAACGAAGAGCATCATCGCGTGACTAAAACGCATGTTCGGCACATTTTACTTAAGCAAGACGTGAATATGACGAATGATGAAGCGTTAAAACAAGTCAAAAATTTGTATGAGCAATTAAAATCAGGCAAGGATTTTGGTGAAGTAGCTAAAATGTATTCTTTGGATGCATCCAGCGCTGCCAAAGGGGGCGATCTTGGGTGGGTTGTGGTTGAGGAGTTGGTCAAGCCTTTCGCAGATGCGATGGCAGCTTTGCCCTTACACACCGTAAGTCAACCGGTAAAATCACCTTATGGCTGGCATTTGATTGAAGTTCTTGAGCGTAAAGAAGTGGATGACTCTGCTGCATTTAAACGTCAGCAAGTACGCTTGTTTTTACAACAACGTAAATTTAATGAAACAGTGCAAAATTGGAAGCAGAATATTCGTGCGCAGGCTTATGTCAATGTGCTTGAACAGGGCTTGGCATGAAACCTATTCTAGTCAGTTCCGGCGAACCTGCCGGGATTGGCCCAGATTTGTGTTTGGCGTTAGTAAATCATGCTCTTCCTATCGTTGTGTTGGGTGATCCTGAGGTTTTGCAAGCACGCGCTGCGTTATTAGGCGTCCAAGTGAGCATCGATGAGTATCAATTTGATCGACCCTTTCAGCAGCGCCCAAATCATTTGGCAGTACGGTCTATTCGTTGTCCCGTATCGGTGGATCCCGGCATTTTGAATCCGAGCGCCGCAGAATATGTATTGGCCATGTTGACTGTAGGGGCGCAGTATTGTTTATCGAGTCAGGCGAGTGCTTTAGTGACCGCTCCCGTTCATAAAGCCATTATCAATCAAGCGGGTATCCCGTTTACTGGGCATACAGAGTTTTTTTCTGAACTGAGTGCAGCGCAGACGGTCATGCTTTTAGTTTCTGCGCAGATGCGGGTTTCTTTGGTAACAACACATTTACCCTTACGTGATGTGCCGGCAGCGATTACCCAAGAGAAACTCTTGGACCACCTCGATATCTTATACCATAGTTTGCAAACAGATTTTGGTATTGTATCCCCTCGCCTCGCTGTAGCTGGTCTTAATCCCCACGCAGGAGAAGGCGGCTACCTTGGGCAAGAAGAACGGACAGTGATTGAGCCAGTGATTCATCAGTTACAGGGACGTGGTTTGGCAATTCAGGGGCCGTATTCAGCAGATACAATATTTTTTTCTAGCCAAAACTGTGATGCTTTTGTCACCATGTATCACGATCAAGGATTACCCGTATTAAAATATGCAAGTTTTGGTCATGCAGTGAATGTGACGTGTGGGTTGCCGTTTATTCGGACGTCGGTTGATCATGGTACCGCATTAGAGTTAGCGGGGACTGGACGTGCATCAGCGCAATCGTTGTTAGCCGCAGTTGAGCTGGCAGCAGAAATGGTAAGTCATCATGGTTGATATCAGTTTAATCGTAGCAATCGACGAACAGGGTGGGATAGGTAAAGCCCAAAATTTACTCTGCCACTTGCCTGCTGATTTGGCTTTCTTTAAAGCCCGAACACTCGGAAAACCCATGATCATGGGGCGTCGAACCTACGAATCTATTGGACGACCGCTCCCGGGGCGTCGTTCAATTGTCTTGACGACGCAATCATTGACGATACCAGGTGTAGAAATTGCTCATACTTTAGAGGAAGCATTAGCACGGTGTGCACACGATACTGAAGTGATGGTGATTGGCGGTAGTTCCGTCTATGCAGATTTTCTTCCGTTGGCGAAACGCATTTATATGACCCAAATTCATCACATATTCGACGCTGATGTATTTTTTCCAAAATTTGATGCTAAATTGTGGACAGTACAGGTGATCCAAGACCTCGAGGCTGACGAAAAAAATGCCTATGATCTTACATTTATGTGTTATGAGCGATAAATCTATCATCCCAGTCCCCGAATCCCCCGCGGTCGATGGCGCTGGGATTCGTCGGGTGGGTTATACGAAAGAAAGTGACAAACTACGATTACGCTCTTCCTGCTCTCCAGCCGCTACTTGTTCCTCTGTTCTTTGCGCTAACTCATTGGCCATCTGAAACTGATTTATATTTTGGGAGATCGGCCTACTCGTAGTCCCAGCTGCTAAATATTTTGGTTCAAATACATATTTTCTGTTCACAATGGTTGTTAGAGCTCGTGAACCTAGAGAAAACAAGGATACGAAGACATTACAAAGATTTAGAAGTAAATTCAAACATTGAATAAGCGTAGCTGTCGTCATAGTCAGAGTGTCAGCTGGTCCTGCAAAGAAGATCGATTTGGCTATAAGATACGCACCATACATGATAGATACAACATTTGCCACGCATTGAGCAGCGTGCGCAAAAGGATACACAAGCGCTTGGCGTTGAGCTTGATCAGTATAATACGGGCGAAAAAGTAACCCACTTTGACTCATTAGTTTCTTCTTCGCGCTCTCCCAACCGGTTACAGATTGGTACTGAAACAACTTAGACTCGTCTTGAAATTGCATCATAATCTCCATGTGACAATAATTCGCTCATTATACCACCATGTTTTGTTTAATTAAATCTATCAACTTATTTATTGCTCACTATTTAAAAAAATAGCATAGCGTACAGAGTTCAATTATAAGGTTTGCACTTAATTAAATTTATCCATATTGACTATTTATTTTCACATTATCGTACCATGTTCACACTAAGTTCAATTGAAATTAATGTAGACCCTTGACAACCCTTGATGGACTATATAAAATCCGCCCTCTTTATATTTTAAGTTATCGATCTGAAAAGTTGGAGTTAATACGACATGGCTACCGTAAATCAACTTGTGAGAAAGCCTCGAGTTCATTCAAAAAGAAAAAGCAATGTGCCAGCCTTGGAGTCATGTCCACAGCGTCGCGGCGTTTGCACTCGGGTATACACAACGACGCCTAAAAAACCTAACTCGGCAATGCGTAAGGTAGCACGGGTACGCCTAACCAATGGATATGAAGTTTCTTCATATATCGGCGGGGAAGGCCATAATTTACAAGAACATTCTGTGGTACTTATTCGTGGTGGTCGTGTAAAAGATTTGCCAGGGGTGCGTTATCACACGGTGCGTGGTAGTTTAGATACCTCCGGTGTGAATGATCGTAAGCAAGGTCGTTCGAAATACGGTACAAAACGACCTAAAGATAAGAAATAATCTGAACCTAGGAATGAGCCATGCCAAGAAGAAGAGAAGTCCCGAAACGAGAAATTCTGCCTGATCCTAAGCATCATAGTGAATTGTTAGCAAAATTCATCAATGTGTTGATGGTAAGCGGTAAGAAATCTATTGCAGAAAAAATTATTTATGGTGCGTTAGACGTTCTGCAAGATAAATTACGCAAAAGCAAAAAAGAAGACAGTGACGGTGGTGATGCATCCGGTGGTAGTAAAGGGGCGTCCATGTCTGTTTTGCAATATTTTGAACAAGCACTCGATAACGTTCGACCTACTGTAGAAGTGCGGTCACGACGGGTCGGGGGCGCTACTTACCAAGTGCCAATCGAAGTGCGCTTAGACCGAAGCATTGCTTTGGGGATGCGTTGGATTGTGCAATCAGCACGTTCGCGTGGCGAAAAGGGCATGATGTTGCGCCTGGCAGGTGAATTGGTGGATGCTGCGCAAAACAAAGGTGCGGCAGTTAAAAAGCGTGAAGAAGTGCACCGTATGGCCAAAGCAAACCAGCCATTCGCGCATTTCCGATGGAATTAGTAAATAAGAATTGAGAGGATAGTCCTGTGTCAGTTACCCCATTAGAGCTTTACCGAAATATTGGAATTGCAGCACACGTTGACGCTGGTAAAACCACGACAACTGAACGTGTTCTATTTTACACCGGTACTTCACATAAAATTGGTGAGGTTCATGATGGTGCAGCGACTATGGACTGGATGGTTCAGGAGCAAGAGCGAGGTATTACCATTACTTCGGCTGCAACAACTTGTTACTGGTCAGGTATGGATAAACAGTACCCTAAGCACCGAGTTAATATTATTGATACACCAGGGCACGTGGACTTCATGATTGAAGTAGAGCGTTCTTTACGTGTTTTAGACGGTGCAGTGGTTGTGTTCGATTCGGTGTCAGGTGTAGAGCCTCAATCAGAAACAGTTTGTCGACAAGCGAATAAATATGGCGTACCTCGTATCGTATTTGTCAATAAAATGGATCGAATGGGTGCTAATTTTCTACGTGTCGTGGAGCAGATTAAACAACGCTTGGGCGCGCAACCTGTGATTGTGCAATTGCCAATCGGCGCTGAAGAAACATTTGTTGGCGTCATCGATCTTATCAAGATGAAGGCGATTCATTGGGATGAAGAAAGCAAAGGCATGACCTTCGCTTATCATGCCATTCCTGAAAATTTGCTCGCTCAGTGCGAAGATTTGCGCGGAAAATTAATTGAAGCTGCAGCAGAATCTTCTGAAGAATTAATGGATAAGTATATTGAAGGCGAAAACTTGACGGAAGCTGAAATTAAAGCCGCTTTACGTCAACGCACAGTAAGTAATGAAATTGTGCCTGTGTTTTGCGGTTCTGCGTTTAAGAACAAAGGTGTGCAAGCAGTTTTAGACGGTGTTATTGATTATTTGCCGTCTCCACTTGATATTCCTCCGGTACAAGGGATAGATGAGGACGGTGAAGAAGCACATCGTACGACATCGTATGATACCCCTTTTTCAGCGTTGGCGTTCAAAATTGCGACCGACCCTTTTGTCGGTACCTTAACCTATTTTAGAGCATATTCAGGCGTTGTAAAATGCGGTGATACCGTTTACAACCCAGTGAAAGGCAAAAAAGAGCGAATTGGCCGTTTACTACAAATGCACGCAAATT
>CAZBSX010000005.1:0-18935 GCA_964494305.1 uncultured Legionella sp.
ATTGAATGGCGATCAAGCGATTTCTCAGATAATGAGGGAAATACCATGCTATCCTCGTCTTGATCCAAAAACTGAGTTCCATCAGTATCTACAATCCCCTTTAATTTAGGGCAACACGCTATAAAATTATCGATTGTTTTCTTGCTAGCGATCATACAATTGGTAAAGTCTAGAATTGCCAAATTTTGCAAACTACCTTTTTCTATCTTTAAATCTTGAATGTTCGAATCGAAAATACTCAGGTTTTTTAATTTTTTGAGCTTAGTAAACGCTATCTGATCAAAGTCTTTCTGAGAAGCATTGGCAATATATAACTCCGTAATCTTAGCATAATCACCCTTCTCCCTGGGTGCTTGCACCTCTTGATCCCCAATCCAATAGGTAATCTTAGTGATAGTGGGCAAAGGCAATTGCTCATCTCCAAAATCAAGCGTCGTGGATTCATTATTCACTGGCGTGTGTATGCTTGTATAACTTTGTCTAGAAATACTGGTTGCACCTCTATTTTCGAAAGAACTGGGCACTGAATTTCCCTGTAAATTAGAGTACTGGGGTAATATGGCTTCGGAGGTGTCTATGCGTAGCGCAGAAGAACGACTGTTGGACATGGCTTCTGAGGCTGGGGTAGTAATCGGTGAGTTTGTACCAGGTTTGATCTTTTCGGCTCGCTTTAAAAATTCTTCATAGGGCTCATCATCACTATATAGATCCTGATTACAACGAGTGACCGTCAGTTTTTTTATCTTGCCTGCATGATTTAAAACCCGCAGTGCGTTTTCCCCGTCAAGGGTACTGTGCGCAAAGTCGATTTGCTCTAAATTTGGTAAATCATCTTGCAAGGCGAATGTTGTAAAACGACAACCCACAATAGTCAGCTTTTTCAGCGCGCTCAATTCACGCCAAGGGAGTTGCGCGCAAGCGTTCGCACAGGATTTAGCATTATCTAAATTATAAACTAAAAGTTCAACCACCTGTTGCGGTTCAATGTCCTTAGGTCGATACAATTGATATTCACCATCAGACGATGTTTTACAATACACACCTGGAGTCTGATCCTTCAGAGTATACATAACATGCCTCTCAAATTGTTTACAGCAAACAGAACAAGGTATGTATTAAATATAGACTATTTTTGAGCGTATTCGTGGGGGGGCGTTTTGGATTTAATGTAAATAATAATTAGGATTCACTGGAGTGCCGGCTTTTCGGACTTCAAAATGCATCGCATAACGACGGTGTGGGCTGGTGCCCATGACTGCGATAGGTTGTCCAGCACGGACAGTTTGGCCTGCATGAACCAAATTGCGTGCATTATAACCATATGCACTGAGTAATTGCTGCGGATGCTGAATGAGAATTAAATTACCATACCCCGGCAGACCATCTCCGGCGTAAGCGACTGTACCATTGGCCGTTGCGCGGATGGTTTGACCGCGAGCACCGGCAATATCAATCCCTTTTCGGCCTAATCCAGGCGCAAAACTGGCCAGAATTGGGCCACGAGCTGGCCATAACCACCGTGAACCGCGGATACCAGGTGAAGCGATGGCTTGCTGCATCGGCTGTTGTGCTCGCCGCACCGATGGCACATTTCGATATGAAGGAGGAGATGAATACGTAGATTTTAAAACAATAACTTGCCCAACTTTTACGATATAAGGACTCTGTAGATGATTAATGGCCGCCAAGCGACGGTAATCTTGGTCGTAGCGAAATGCAATAGAAAATAAAGTATCACCTCGACCCACTCGATAGCGCGTCGCATTTACATCAGATGAGCGCCAATTGCCATCAACCACTGGGGCTAAACTCGTCGCCTCTTCACAGGCCACCAGCGCACATAGTACAATTGGAATCAACCATTTCCACATATTAGCGCAACCACTTCATCCAGATCACCACACCCATAGCAATGACTAATGTTGCCCAACCAATAATATCGATATACCGTCGAAGATGCTTTTCAAAGCGTCCAGCGGTGAAATGAATAATCCCACACACGATAAAAAACCGTAACCCGCGCCCAAGGATCGAACCAAAGAAAAATAACGAAAACGGTAAATGCATCGCACCCGCTGAAATCGTAAATACTTTGTAAGGAAATGGAGTAAACCCAGCTAGAATCACCATCCATACACCAAATTGATCAAACCAAGCCATTACTTGTTGAAACTTACCCGCAAAAGAGCTTGCCATTAAATAGGGCTCGATCAATAGCATTGCATAATACCCAATCGCATAGCCCAAAACACCGCCTGCGACGGAGCATAAGGTCGCAATTAAGGCGTAATACCAAATATTTCTTGGCTTGGCCAAACCCATAGTAACCAACATCACATCAGGCGGGATCGGGAAAAACGACGATTCGATGAATGACACCCCACCCAAATAATAATGCGCATTGGGATGACTCGACCAAATGATACTTTTGTCGTACAAATATGAAAATATTTTAAACATAAGACGTTTTGTACTCCTGCGAATTAAAGTTTATACACTCCTCAGCACGAACGGAGCAATATTTATTATAAACCCCTTATACACTCGGTTCGGATTGAGGAACTGCGAAGCAGCGTCTCGAAATCCTAGAACCCCTACCCATGCTTCGAGACGTGGCTGCGCTACTCCTCAGCACGAACGGAGCAATATTTATAAACCCCTTATACACTCCGTTCGGATTGAGGAGCTGCGAAGCAGCGTCTCGAAATCCTACAACACCTACCCATGCTTCGAGATGTGGCTACGCTACTCCTCAGCACGAACGGAATCAAGATCGTTTAGGATCTGTTGAGTCCAATCTGCCCCACCCATGACGATACTTGCTCAAAAACCTTATAATGCGTCATATCTAATTGCAGTGGCGTGACTGAAACATATCCCCGCTCAATCGCGTAAAAATCAGTCCCTGGTCCCGCTTCGTTTTGCTGTCCAGGTTGTCCGATCCAATAGATCACTTGCTCACGAGGATCATGTGATTTATGCAATTGTTCCGCTTGATGGCGCGTTCCCAACCGAGTGATTTCTATGCCCTTAATCTGCTCTAGAGGTAAATCAGGAACATTCACATTTAAAATAGTTTGCCCAGGCAAAGGATCTTGCTGTAATTTCTGCACCAATTGGGCAGTAATTTGCGCTGCAGCTTCGTAGTGTACACCATGCCGACTAGCCAGAGAGACGGCAATGGCGGGTAGGCCCATATTCCCACCTTCAATTGCTGCTGCAACTGTGCCAGAATACAACACATCATCGCCAAGATTAGATCCTTCATTAATCCCAGAAACCACCATATCAAACGACTGATCAAAATAGCCAGTCATCGACATATGCACGCAATCTGTAGGTGTACCATCTACGCTATGATATTGATTATCCAATTGTCTGACCCGTAATGGCTGCAAAAGAGTTAAGGAGTTACTTGCACCACTGCGATTGCGATCAGGTGCCACTACTTCAATCTCACCAAATTTTGCTAAAGCCTGCGCTAATATACGAATACCTGGCGCTAATACACCATCATCATTACTGACTAAAATTCTCATCCTGCGTATCTCACAGTCACGTATGTGATCAAGCTCACGAGTATATCATAAACAAAATCTATTGTATCATTCAGAGATAATGTCACTAGGGCAGCCGCACGTGCGGAGCCGAGGATGCAGGCGGTTGGTGTCATTTATAACCACCTGTGCGGTTGATCTGATAATGACACGGGGACCACCCTGCCCGCGTGTGCCTACGTCCCTCGCTTTATGCGAGGGACCCAGAGATCTTACCTAATTCCACTATCCTGCAGCCAAGCTGCAGGGTTTAGAGAAATAACTTGTAATACTTAGGATATATATGCTCGATTTTACCAAAGTAGTGGATAAAAAAACTGGCGAAACTATCGTTAAAACTTCGATTGTCGGCAAGTATTTGTTAGCCCTTCCTCAGTTAAATAAAGGTACAGCCTTCACTCAAACTGAACGCGAAGAATTTGGATTATTAGGGAAATTACCCCACCGCATTGAGACGCTTGAAGAACAAGTCGCGCGAGCCTATTTACAACTGAGTCAATATGCAACCCCGTTGCAGAAAAATATTTATCTCAATAATTTGCACGACAAAAATCATATTTTATTCTTTGAATTGATCCGTCAACATCTCGCAGAGCTCATCCCAATTATATATACCCCCACGGTTGGGCATGCTGTACAAACCTTTAGTCGAGAATATCGCCAACCCCGTGGTTTATATATTTCACATACCTACCAGGATGACTTAGACATCATTCTAAAAAATCGTTCTAATCCCGATATTGATTTGATTGTGGTTACAGACGGCGAAGGTGTTTTAGGGATTGGCGACCAAGGAGTTGGCGGCATGGATATCCCCGTAGCAAAATTAATGGTTTATTCCACATGCGGTGGTATCGATCCAAATCGAACACTGTCTATTTTTCTTGATGTTGGAACCAATAATGTCGATTTACTCGAAGATCCGCTCTATCTAGGCTGTCGTCACAATCGAATCTATGCGCATGAATATGATAAATTTATGGATAAATTTATCCATGCACTCAGCAAAAATTTCCCTCATGCATTTCTCCATTGGGAAGATTTTGGGCGCAGCAATGCGCGCCGTATTTTAGAGAAATATCAAACGACCATGTGTTCATTCAATGATGATATTCAAGGTACAGGTGCAACGACTGTCGCTGCCCTATTGGCTGCCGCAGAGGCAACCATACCCCTTACTCAGCAACGATTTGTGGTCTACGGCGCTGGCTCTGCCGGTACCGGTATTAGTGATCAAATTGTCAGTGCCTTAATGCGACTGGGGTTAAGTCGGGAGAAAGCATACCAACAGTTTTGTTTGGTCGATCGGCAAGGCTTATTGATTGATAATGATCCAACACTCACCGAAGCCCAAAAACCGTATGCAAGACGACAGATTGAATTTCAGCGCTGGAATACCGAGCGCCACACCCAACTCTCTTTGGCCGATACCGTCAAAGCATTTCGGCCTACGGTATTGATTGGATGTTCCGCCCAAACAGGTCATTTTACTCAAGAAATCATCACGCATATGGCAACCTATTGCGAACGACCCATTATTTTCCCGTTATCCAACCCCGATGACAAATGCGAAGCAAAACCGTTTGATATTTTGACTTGGACCAACGGCCAAGCATTGGTTGCCACTGGAACAGCCTTTGATACTGTCCGCCTAGAAAATCGAATTTTCACCATTGCACAATGTAATAATGCATTGATCTTCCCTGGTATCGGTTTGGGCGTTATCGCTGTGCAAGCCAAACAATTGAACGACGATATGCTTTGGGCAGCAGCACAAGCGCTAAGCAGTCTTTCGCCCATTCGTGAAGATCATTTTTTGCCATTATTACCCTCATTATGCGAGGTCGAACACATCTCAAAACGCGTTGCGTTGGCTGTTGCCCGCTCAGCAATTGAGAGCGGATTGGCGCACAAACGTCCAAAAAATCTGGAAAAATGGATTGAAAGCATTTATTGGAAACCAGAGTATTTGCCGTTTAAGAAAATCAAAGGGAAATGAGCAGTAGATTGGGCTTTGGCTCAACCTACAAAAAACCCCCGACTTTGAACAAGCTCGAGGGTTAAGAAAGTATGTGGCGCAATTTAAGCAGTTTTTTTCGCTTTTTTGCGCGGCGCTGCTTTTTTAGCTGGCTCATCACAAGTCATGCCAGTATCACAGCTGCCAGTGCAATCACAACAACAAGAGCAAGAACCGCAACACCCACAAGGTTTACATCCCATACGGCGTGAAATGCAAAATCCTAAACCCACTAAAAACATTCCTAAAATTCCAGCATCGCTATGCGTTAATAAAGTCAAGGCCGTAGCAACCACTAAGAATATACCACCAATAATCCGGCAGCAGTTATACCCAGTTTTACACGTGTTTTTCATCCTATCCTCCATGATTCATCCTACATGTAATATCATAGACTATATTAATCGAAATAGGTACCCATTCTGATATTTTCTGTAAGTCCCCATTGCGCCCAGAAAGCAACGACGGATGGTCGCGAAACTCAAACAACTTCATGCATAACCTTTTGCTGCTGGATCCCTAATTCAGAAATAGCTAATTTGACAGCATCCCCGGGTTGTAGGAAACAATGATCACCCCAAGCTGCAGCACTTCCCGGCGCTGAACCCATTGAAATGATATCTCCGGGATATAAAGTAAAATATTGGCTCAAATAAACAATAATTTGCGCTTCTGAATAAATATAGTCTTTGGAATTAAAATCTTGCCGTAAATGATCATTCACCCACAATTGAATCCGCAAATTATGAGCATCTTGAATGTCTGATTTACTCACCAAATAGGGGCCAAGGGTTGCTGCGCTATCAAATCCTTTGCCTTTGGTGAACTGGGTATCTTCCGTCTCAAATTGCAAATAACGTTCCGACAAATCATTAAAGCACGCATATCCAAAAATATGATCACGTGCATGCTCGAGCGAAATGTATTTGCCCTGCTTACCAATGACGATAGCCAATTCTGCCTCCCAATCCAATTTTTTGGTGTGACGCGTATAGATGATCGGATCATAAGGTCCAGCTAATGCAGAATTGGGCTTCAAAAATACCAAAGGTTCGGCTTTTTGAGCGCGCTGGATCCCCATTTCGGCGGCATGTTGTCGAGAATTAAAGCCAATACATATAATTTTACCGATGGAACCGACGCAAACGCCGATGCGCGTTTTCGAATCTACCAAGGGCAAAGCAGTCCAATCAAATTTTTCAAACTGCTGCAAGGTATAAGGATCACTCAAACTGATTGGATTGATATCTGTTACATAAGCGGAGATATCGCGAATACCACCTTGCGGATCTAGAAAACCGGGTTTTTCCTGATCTCGTTGACCAAAACGTACAAATTTCATTCTGGCTTTTCAGAGTCATTCTTAGGCGGTTTTGTTTCTTGTGGTGGATTAACAGGCGTGTCCACTGGGGGTCTAGGCGCTGCTTTGGGTGACTCTGGAGGCGCAGGAGGGGTTGAATTAGCATCACTTTTCGGTAATTTGGCGCTAATGTCTGCGATAAGTTTGTTGATCCCCTTTTTAATACTGACCCCTAATTCTTTTGCTTTGGCGATAATCTCTGCCAATTCTGGCGATTTTGGGCTTTGCTCATTCATTATTTACTCCCTGCAAGTATTAAGTATCGTGGCTGGACCGAAGCCGACCAGCTTATCCATGAGTATTTGTTGGGCCAAGGCCCAACCTACATCACAACATACCACTAGTATATAGGCTGTGAGACGTTAAATTCAACAGGGCAAACGTTTGATGCAAACAAATAATCACCTTTTGGGTTTGGCGATAGTGTTTACGCTGCTCCTAACCGTAGATAAATAACGCGTTCACCTTGAGGAACGTGCACAGCACGCGTCTCGAAGGGCTTTTTAGGCGACTAAAGTGACTGAAAATCTCGAACCGATATATCCGCATGATCGTCATGGTTTGGTTGAGTTTGTTGATGCTCTAAATTTTCTACGCGTTTGATAAGATCGGGCGTATATCGGTATAGCCAATTCACGACTGGCGTAAAATAGGCGTAGAACTGAGATTTTTTCTGATAATCTTCCTCTGGCAATGCACTCAATCTAATCACCACCATCACCAAGGCAATCACAAAAATGCCACGTACAGTGCCAAACCCCAGTCCGAGAATACGGTCGGTACCACTTAATCCCGAACGATGCATAATAAACGATAAAATCGTGTTTAAGATGCCACCCATGATCAATGTGCCTACAATGATGACGACATACGCTAAGACAACGCGTGCCGATTTATCCTGAATGTATTCACCGAGCCATTGCGCAACAGGTTTGGCATAGACCAGAGCCAACCACGCCGCCATCACCCAAACTGCTAAGGCAACTAATTCTTTTAAAAACCCGCGTACTAGGCCAGTTAAAGCAGATATCGCCAGTACTCCAGCGATGAGATAGTCAATCCAATGCCATGCCGTCATCCTAACTCACCTTAGTTTTAATGATTAAACCATTCAAATGCGTATTGTTGACTAATTTTTTTTGCAAATCAATCGCTTGTTCGCGTTGTTTAACTTGACCTACAATCACTTGATATACAGTACCCTCTGGGCTCGTCACGGTTTGTTTTAACGCTGCAAATCCTTTCAAACGCAATTGAGTAATCAATGCTTGTGCATTGGCCTCTTGATTAAATGAAGCCAATTGAATCGTAAAAACCTCATTGGATTTCATCGCTTTCGTCTCAGCAGATTGTTGTTTTTGTTCTGCAATTTTTGCAAGAGTTACCGTTTGCGCTTGAGATGTCGTTTGACTTAAAGATTGGGCTTCTGCAATATTTGAGTGCGATTCTGCTGTGTGCGGCAATGTCACCGTGGCAATTTTTACCGATTTAAACATGGTTTTTTGATCCACTGTAGCTGCCTTGGGTAACGCAGGTTTTTTGGGGATGCGAAATGACGTGAACTCATCAAAACTTTGATCAGAATGCCGCATCATAGCCGGCAGAAAAATAATCATTAAGGCCAATACTACAATTGCGCCAATCAAACGATGCTTCGTCTGTTCATCTAATATTTTTTTCATATGTCATCACTCACCTAATGCAGTCATCACCGGTCCCACCACCACAAAAGACCCGTATACCAAAATCAAATCGCCAGGTTCCGCGGCGCTCTGCGCTGCTCGACTCGCCTCCACGGGATCTTCGTAACAATACGGCCGCGATCCTATTGTTGTTGCAAAAGCATCGAGCAAATGCTCACGCGATGTTGCACGCTTACCCTCTAAACATGTTGGATACCATTGGTCAACAATAGAACTTAATGGTCTAATTAAACCACAAATATCCTTGTCTTTCAAGGCCGAAAATACAGCGTGAATCCGCCCTTGTGGCATTTTGTCCTGTAAACATTGCGCTAAAAAGCCTACCGCTTGGGGGTTATGTGCCACATCATATAACATCGAGACCGCACCGCTGACCCAATGCTGGCGACCGCGGATGGTCATGGTTTGCATCGCATGGTGCCAATCCTTTGCAGTAACCGGTAATTGCGCTTGCAAACACAAACTCGCCATCACTGCAGCCACGGCTGCATTGGCATGCAATTTGGGAACAGGTAGTTCTAAACTTGCTTGGAATGGTTGCTGAATGGAAAGCTGATCGCCGTCCACACGATAATGATACTCTGTACCTAAGCAATAGGTCTCGGTTTTCAAGGCGTGCGCATGAGCCAAGACCGACATAGGTGGCGCCGTATCTGCATAAATAAAGGGTATATTGGCACGTAATATACCGGCTTTTTCTCGCCCAATTGCTTCTTTATCAGCACCCAAATACTCTTGATGATCGAGATCAATTGTGGTGATGATGGCAAGATCAGCATCAATGATATTGGTCGCATCTAGACGTCCACCTACCCCCACCTCTAGAATCACCAGATCCAAATTCGCTTGTTTGAAATAGAGCAATGCTGCTAACAACGACATTTCAAAATAAGTCAGAGTCGTTGCTCCTCGTGCAATCTCAATCTGGGAAAACAATTGGCAAAGCGTATCATCCGCAATCGGTTGTTGGTTAATACAAATGCGTTCATTAAATTTGGAAACGTGCGGCGATGTAAATTGCCCTACACGGTAACCTGCTGCTTGATAGATTGCACTGAGTGCCGCAACGGTCGAGCCTTTTCCGTTTGTACCAGCTACTGTAATGACTGGAATTGACCATTGTAAAACATTCATGGTTTTGGCAACGGCTTCTACATTGATCAAGCGCAATTGCACTTCAGGATAGAGTCGATGCTCTAAGTGATAGAGCCATTCCTCTAAACTTGATGTTTCATTCATCGATATCACTCGATAACAGATTGCGATGCGATAATTTGGCAATCAATTTTGCGAGAACATCGCGCAGTGCTTTCCGTTCCACGATCATATCAATGTGCCCATGCTCTAAGAGGAACTCACTGCGTTGGAAGCCTTCTGGTAGCGTTTGACGCACGGTTTGTTCAATCACGCGCGGTCCTGCGAAGCCAATTAAGGCGTTGGGTTCAGCAATAATAATATCACCCAAACTTGCAAAACTCGCAGATACACCACCCATGGTTGGATCAGTTAAAACCACAATGAAAGGAAGCTTAGCTTGCGCTAATTTGGCCAAAGCAGCAGATGTTTTCGCCATTTGCATCAAGGAGAACAGCCCTTCCTGCATTCTGGCTCCCCCACTCGCTGTAAAACAAATATATGCACGACGTTCGGCAATCGCAAGATTGACAGCACGGACAAATTTTTCTCCTACCGTAGCCCCCATAGAACCACCCATAAAGCGAAACTCAAAGGCACTCGCTACGATGGGCTGCTGTTTCAATGTTCCTTTCATCACCACCAAAGCTTCTTTTTCGTCGGTGGCTTTTTGTGCTTGAGTAATTCGGTCTTTGTATTTTTTAGAGTCTCTAAATTTTAAGCGATCGATAGGCTCTAGATCAGCTGCAATTTCTTCTTGCGAATTTGGATCAAAGCACTGAGATAATCTTTCACGCGCTGAAATTCGATGATGATGATTGCATTTAAAGCATACCGAAAGATTTTTCTCAAGCTCAGTGCGATATAAAACTTCGCCACATCCCAAACATTTCACCCATAAGCCTTCAGGGACACCCTTTTTTTGTGAGGTTTCCGTGCGAATTTTCGACGGCAATAAATTCATCAACCAACTCATACTTCTTTCCTGAATGTTTCATCTGTGCATTATTATACTCATTTTGCAAAGACAATGCTATTTGCGGTTTTTTTCAATTCCAGTTTAAGTTATCGCAAATTCTGCCGTTAACCGAATATATACCCAGTATTCTGCTGCTCAAAGCGCAAGGAGATTCAATGCGATTTTTGACAAAATTATTGATAACTCTGTGCTTAGTCGCTCATGCACCGTGGATCTTTGCAACAGTGCGCTACGGGGAAACACTCTGCCAGTCTTCCGATTATTTTTGTCTTAAAATTAGAGCGAACGACAGTTGGGAAAATTTATTTCCAAGTGATAAAGCGCGCGATATCGTAATGCGCGTCAATCGAATGAATATACCTCTGCGGGTTGGAATGACGATTGCCATTCCAAAGCGTTTGGATGAAATCAGTATTTATGATGTGTCTCCGTTTCCACGTTATATCGAAGCCACGCGTGAAAAAATAATTTTCATTGATCAAAAAGAATTAGCCTGGGGTGCATACAATACGGATGGGGAATTAGTCTGGTGGGGGCCTATTTCTTCTGGATCAGGGCATTGTCGTAGTCCAGACGGCACCTGTTTAACCCCTCCAGGGATATTTCGAGTCATTCGCAAACAAGATATTTATTGTATCTCAACCGTATTTCCGGTGCGTGCTTCGGGCGAAAATGGCGGTGCTATTATGCCGTATTGCATGCATTTTTTTAGAGGATATGCGTTGCATGGTAGTAATGTTGTGCCAGGCTTTCGAGACAGTCACGGCTGTGTTCGCATGTTTATTGAAGACGCCAAATGGCTCAATGAAGAATTCATCACCGTCCCTGGTGCAGGTGGCATTATTGGTACGCGGGTCATTGTCAATTCAGCATCGTAAGTAGGCAGCATCCCAAAGGTTTTTCTAAGCGCTAAGACATTAAGGAAAAACTACCTCTAATTCCTTTTTTAGCTAAAGTTGCTTGCGCACGTTGCATCGAACCTCTATCTGTAAAAGGCCCTAAACGCACCATATATTGCCGTCGTTCGTGCTTTATAAACACCGCTGCTGAAAAAAACCGTGTGATTTTATGTTTCAATTGCTCCGCTGCATTTTTTGTCGAAAATGCACCGACTTGCACATAGTATTGATGGTGCGACTCCACCACCGCACGCTGCTTGGCATTCACGGTAATCGCTTCAATCTCAACATGCGCCGTGCCTTTGGGATACACTCCTAGTTTTGCTGCAGCACCATACGATAAATCAATGATTCTCCCAGGGTGAAAGGGACCGCGATCATTCACTTTTACAATCGCCACTCGACCATTGTCTAGATTTTTAACGCGGACATACGTGGGTAAAGGCAAGGTTTTGTGTGCAGCAGTCAGAGCGTACATATCGTAATGTTCTCCGCTCGACGTACGTCGACTATGAAATTTGGTCCCATACCAGGATGCCAATCCACGCTCTTTATAGCCTTTGGCGCTATTCATAACCGCATATCGATGACCTAAAACCCGATACGTCGCAGGATTGCCATAACGACTCAATGGCTCACTCATCGGGATGACTGCTTTAAAAATTTTGGGCACAAGCCCTAAAGGTGCCCCATCTTGAATGACGTGCCCAGTGCTGTGTTTTCCATCATATCTGGGGTGCACGCTTTGACAACCCGCCAGTATAATAAGACAAAACCCTAAAAAAAAATTCTTCAATGTCAGCTGTCCATAATCGGCAAAAGTGAAACTATAACGATTTGTACGTTCGGTCGTCAACTTTTACGCGACATCTTCGGCATGCACTTTCCAAAGATCTCGCCAAATTCCAGGATCCCACAGGTGTTATATCCATCAAGAGGCTCTTGCTGTCATTCTCAAGAGGGGGTATCCTTAAGGATTGCACTTAGCATTAGATATCATGATGGAAATAAGCTACAGACCCAATGAGATTGAAGAACAAGCACAAGCCTATTGGCAAAAGAAGCAATCTTTTAACGCCCAAGAGGATTTGAATAAAGAGAAGTTCTATTGTTTGTCGATGTTTCCCTACCCTAGTGGTTCTTTACATATGGGACATGTGCGTAATTACACTTTAGGCGATGTGATTGCTCGCTACCAACGCGCTTTAGGTAAAAACGTGCTCCAACCGTTTGGTTGGGATGCCTTTGGCTTGCCTGCAGAAAATGCTGCCATCAAAAATGGTATTCCCCCCGCACAATGGACGAAACAAAATATCGCCGCGATGAAAGAACAATTTTTAAAATTGGGGAACGGTATTGATTGGCGCCGAGAAATTACCACGTGCGACCCATGCTATTATCGGTGGGAACAGTGGTTTTTCATTAAACTATACGAGCGCGGTCTGGTTTACAAAAAAACAGCGCAAGTCAATTGGGACCCCGTCGATCAAACTGTACTTGCGAATGAACAAGTCGTCGATGGGCGTGGCTGGCGTTCGGGTGCGCTCATTGAAAGAAAAGAAGTCTCACAATGGTTCATCAAAATTACTGCCTATGCAGATGAATTACTCCAAGGTCTCGACACCTTGGAACATTGGCCAGCTCAGGTCAAACAAATGCAACGCAATTGGATTGGGCGTTCCGAAGGCTGTGAAATCAATTTCAAACTCTCTCACGACACCAAAACTCTCAAAATTTATACCACGCGACCAGATACCCTCATGGGGGCTACGTATTTGGCCATCGCACCCGATCATCTTTTGGCCAAACAAGCAGCGCAAACCAACGCGACCATTCAAGAATTTGTTGAAAGCTGTCAACACGTAGGCACTGCTGAGGCAGAAATTGCAACCATGGAAAAGCGAGGGATCAACTCAGGTTTGCTTGCTTTGCATCCGGTTACCGGGGAAAAACTACCCATTTGGATTGCTAATTTTGTGTTGATGACTTACGGTTCTGGTGCTGTCATGGCTGTGCCCGCGCATGATCAACGAGATTGGGAATTCGCTCAACGCTATGACTTACCCATCAAACAGGTGATTACGCCTACACAAGCGCACGATTTTTCCAAATCTGCGTATACCAACGAAGGCATATTATGTCAATCTGGTGAATTTGATGGGTTACAATCATCTACCGCAAGAAAAGCAATTACAGACTTTTTAGAGCACCACAAAACCGGAAAAGCCACCATTAATTATCGAATCCGTGATTGGAGCGTTTCACGTCAGCGATATTGGGGAGCGCCGATACCGATGATCGTCTGCGAACAGTGTGGCATTGTCCCCGTTCCTGAAGAAAACTTACCTGTGGTTTTACCTGAACAGATGGAAATCACCGGAACTGGCTCACCTTTAGCGCGCTGCAATGAGTTCTTACACACCACATGCCCTAAATGTGGACAAGATGCTCAACGTGAAACAGATACATTTGATACATTCGTCGAATCTTCTTGGTACTATGCGCGTTATGCGTGCAAAGGTCAGGATAATGCCATGTTGGATGATCGCGCCAAATATTGGACACCGGTTGATCAATACATTGGTGGTATCGAACATGCCGTGATGCATTTACTCTACGCACGTTTCTTCCATAAATTAATGCGCGATGCAGGTTTGGTAAACTCAGATGAACCCTTTATCGCATTGTTAAGTCAAGGCATGGTCCTCAAAGATGGCCACAAAATGTCTAAATCTTTGGGCAATACCGTCGATCCCAATCACCTGGTTGCGACCTATGGTGCCGACACAGCACGTTTGTTTGTGATGTTTGCAGCGCCACCAGAGCAATCCTTAGAATGGTCCGATTCGGGCGTAGAAGGCTCTCACCGTTTCTTAAAACGCTTGTGGAGCTTTGCCTATCAGCACAAAGAATTAATCACTGAACTCAATCAAACGATCCAAGATCCCACGCATGGCGTTGTTTGGCAAAACTGCGAACCACGTTTGAAAAAAGCACGGTTACATATTCATCAAACCCTACAACTCGCTCTGCAAGACTATGAACGACAACAATTTAATACAGTAGTCTCAAGTTGTATGAAACTCTTCAACGAACTGAACGCGTATGAATTAAAAACTACGGAAGATGATTATTTAATTTATACAGGCATGAGCTTTTTGTTACGCTTATTAGCACCGATTACGCCACATATTTGCCATGTATTATGGCAACAATTGGGGTTTGAAAAAGCCATCATCGATGCGCCCTGGCCCAAAGTAGACAAAAATGCGCTCAAAACGGATGAAATTAATTTCGTTGTCCAAATTAATGGTAAATTACGCGCAGAATTTACAGCCAGAATGGATACTACGGAAGAGGATTTGATTGCAATAGCCAAACACCACGCCGCTTCTTTCTTGGAAGGAAAATCGATTACGAAATCCATTGTGGTCACGCATCGAAATTTAATCAATTTAGTCGTCGGTGTATGATGTTTGCGGGCAAAACTCATCGGCTCGCCCTACTGATCTTCAGTTTGGTATTAACCAGCTGCGGCTTTCATTTACGCGGTTTTATCGATATGCCCACCGGATTGCACAATGTGTGCATTATTGTAGAATCCGCTAATCGAGATTTGGCGCCTTTATTAAAAGAACAGCTCAGCGCTTATCATATTGAAGTGCTCAGCGACCCCAAACAAGCGCATTATTGGCTTGTGATTGAGGAAGATAGCGAAGAACAGCATATCACGTCGGTCAGCTCGAGTACGACCCCTCGCCAATATCAACTCACCTATCAGGTCAAGTTTAAGTTTCAAGAAGCCAACGGGAAAGATATTATCTCTGCTACGCATGTGACGAGTATCCGGCAACTCACCGTCAACAGCAATCGCATATTGGGCTCAAATGATGAGGAAAACACCTTAAAACGTGAAATGCGCCGTGACGCTGTCCTCCAAATTATCGATCGGATTGGGCATCAGAAACTATGATTATTGCGCAACATACGTTAGAACATCATCTCAAAAAAGGCTGCGCACCTGTCTATCTGCTGACCGGCCAAGAGCCGTATTTATTCAATCAAGCCGTCACCCAGATCAAACAAGCGTGGGCACGTCTCACTCAAAACCTCAGCGAAGAAACTATTTTAACGCTGCAACACCCCCAAGATTGGACCCAAAGCTTGCAGGATGCGAACACGTATTCCTTATTTGCTGAGTACCGCCTGCTTGACTTGCGGTTTGCAAAAAAATCCATCGATGCACTCGGTAAACAAGAGATTCAAACTTACCTCAATCATCCTAATCCACGCTGCTTGATTTTGATTCAGGCACCAGAATTACCAGCCAAACAAATCCAAGCATTGACCAGCCATCCACAGATAGTATCGGTGCAAGTCGCACCGTATTCTCCTCAAGTATTTAAAAAGTTTATTGTACAACGCCTCCAAACCCTACATATCAAGACTGAATCAGACGTACCCGACTTAGTGTACCAGTACCATCAAGCGAATTTATTAGCCTGCAGTCAATTTCTTGACCTACTTGCATGTATGCATGATTTGACTCAAACACTCACTGTCAGCATTCTCATGACTTATCTGCGGGATCAAAGCGAATTTTCAATTTATGAATTAGGCGACGCGTGTTTGAGTGCAAAACCGACCCATGCCATGCATGTCCTACGCCAAATTCAACATGCTCAAGGGGAACCCATCCTTATTCTCTGGGTATTCAGCCAAGAGCTCCGTAAGCTGATTCAACTCCATCATTTGGTCCCGGCAATGTCTTGGCAAGCCGCTTGTCAGCAATTAAAAATCTGGTCACAAAAAACCGCACTCTACCAAGCTGCCTGGCAACGCATCTCGCTCTCGCAAGCCTATGCGATGTTAATTCGCTGCCAAACCTTAGATGAACAACTCAAATCTAATCGGAGCGGGTTGATCTGGCAAGAATTAGAACGCCTAGTCATGACGCTGTCTACGTAATTTTTCACCTCTGCCTACGATTTTACTCTCTTAGCAGGATGTCCGACAAATCTGATCCTGCCCTGATTGAGCTAAATTATAAGAGCTTAACTCTGGATATTGATTAGTAAAACTGTGCTGTTTCGAAATTGAATAAACAATTTTTCTCCATTTTTATAAATAGTGGTATATTCTATACAAAATTCTTTCTAAAAATTGTGTGGTTAGACATTCAATGACCAAATATTCTTGTTACTTAATCGGTGAAGACCACTTAATAGCAGAATGCGCTCAAATACTTATTGCAAATAATTTTATTATATTAGGCGTAATCACCAGCTTTGAACCAGTCGTGGATTGGGCCTTAAATAATAATATCCTTCATTTTGATCCAAAAGTTAATTTAACCTCAATATTAAATCATGAATTTGATTACTTAATAAGTGTAGTCAATAGTAAAATTTTGACCAAAGAAGCCCTGGGGTTGGCAAGAAAAATGAATATCAACTTTCACAATGCTCCTTTGCCAAAGTATGCGGGTATTCATGCTATATCATGGGCCATTGTAAAAGAAGAAAAACAATATGGAGTTACTTGGCATGAAATGACTACTCGAGTAGATAGTGGAGACATTTTAGAACAGTCCATTTTTCCAGTTGATGAAAATGAAACGGCTTATACTTTGAGTGTTAAAAGCTATGAAGAAGCAATCAAATCTTTTGAGCGTTTAGTTATAAACATCAAAAATAATACCCTGAAGAAAACTCCTCAAAATCTATCTCTTAGAAGTTACTATAACCTACAAAAAAAACCTAAAGGAACTGGCTGGCTTCAATGGAACGACTCCGCTAAAAACATACAAAAAATTTGTAGAGCAGCAACTCTGGGACACTATTCTGATAACACCTTTTTATCAGCAAAATTTATAATAAACAATCAATTATTTATTGTAAATAGCCCTCCTTCGATCGGTAAAAAATCTACAAGTCCCCCTGGTTTTATTATTAAACATAATGAAAAAATACTTAAAATAGCGACCAAAACTAATGATTTAATATTTTTAAATATACTCAGCATTAATTCGCATTATATACAGAAAAATTTTGTTATTAATTGTAAAGCAGGTGTTTTTAGTAAAGTTAAAATCGATTTTTATGATGAACTGTGCAGAACATATGCTATAAACGAAAAATTTTGGGTTAAAGAAATTAATAAATTCAAAGCGTCTTCCCTACCCTTTCAGTCTCTACTAAAAGAAGAGACATCTATATATTATAAAAGAATTTGTTCATACAGTGTTAAACCAGAACACATGCGATGCTTCAGTAAATTTATTAATTGTGAGACTGAAAACATAATTTTATCTCTATTAGTAACCTATCTCTATAAAATGGGTGGCTTGAAAAGTGTTAACATAAAAATGAAAAGCCCACATATTATAAAAAACTCTTTTTTTAAAATCTTTTTCTCTGAGTACGTGCCTTTTAATATTGAACTGAATGAGAATAAAAGTTTTGGTGATGTAATAAAAAATATTTCTGATAAACAAAAATTTATTATAGAGAAAGGATTGTTTCAACATGACATTTTCTTTAGGTATCCTCATATATCGAACAGTTTCTTAGCTCAAGAATCGATTGCAATTATAATTAATGACAAAAAAATTAGCTCGGTATCTTTGAAAGAAAACATCTCTATTGTTATTAATAAAAAAACAAACACATTCATCTGGTATATGAATGAGAATTATAGAAAAAAGCATCCCTATCTTTATAACATAATAAAAACATTTCCTGGGCATATGGATACGCTTGTTGCTTCAATTCATAGAAATGAAAATAGCAAAATCTCACATCTCGATATTCTATCAAAAAAAGAAAAAGAACATATTTTAAATAAATTCAGACTCAGCGTTAGTCGTTATCCAAAAAATAAAAATATTATTGAGATTTTTGAGGACATAGTTAAAAAAAATGCTGATAGAATTGCACTTACTGATTCGCGTGTAAAACTAAGTTATAAGGACTTAAATAGCATTTCAAACCATCTTGCAGGCTATTTGCTCTCTCTTGGGCTAGGTTTAAATAAACATGCTGCCGTTTTTGCAAGTAATGATATCAATACCATTATTTGCATAATAGCCGTATTAAAAACTGGTGCTGCCTATATTCCAATCAGCAGAGACTTTCCCATTCCTGGCTTAATTGGATTAGCTCATTGGCTTGAAGATGATGTTACTGAAGCAGAACGCAAAGAGCTCTCTGCTCAATTGGCAGAAGCAGGCGATTCTTTACTCGAAATGTTTGAAGAAATCCTCGAAGATGTCGCTGCTGAGCACA
>CAZBSX010000006.1:0-17676 GCA_964494305.1 uncultured Legionella sp.
AATACCTTATCATGAATCAACTTTAGTAACTGCGCAGGCTGCATCGCCGCGTCGTAAGTAAGTTCTAATTTACTTGCGATAAGCTCTAGCAATTCTGCATAGGTAAAGTACGGATTCATGACATAGACAGGGTAATCATGATTGGCTATTTTTTCAATAAATAAACGACAGAGCATACTTTTACCCGTGCCTGGTTGGCCGGTAATTTTAATGACGCCATCGTTTACTTGTAATCCAACCATGAGTACATCCAGAGACTTTTGATGATTCTCCAGATGGCAATAATAATCCGTGTTTGGATATTGATTGAATGGGAAATCAGTCAAATTAAAAAAATCTTGATACATCAAATGCTCCAAACGTTATGTTCTAGGGACATCATTAACAAACAAATCATAAGCCTTAGTTAAATCTTTTTGTACGCCATAACCATTCTTATACATGATTGCTAATTGATTTTTAGCCAACATATTACCATTTTGTAATGCCGAATTGAGCCAATAAAATGCTTTCGTGTAATCCAAATTGGTACCGGTTCCGTTAAAATACATCAAACCAAGATGATATTGTGAATCTGCATCGCCTTTTTCCGCCGATTTGAGATACCATTTGAATGCCTCTTGAGCATCTTGGTTCACACCGATTCCAGTATCATACATCATAGCTAATTTAGACTGGGCTTTTTCATGACCAGCCATAGCTGCTTTGGTATGCCAGAATGCTGATTTGCTATAGTCAATTGTGACCCCTTGTCCTTTAGAATACATTTCGGCCAACATGTATTGAGACAATACATTTCCTTGGAATGCCGATTTTTCTAAAAGCTGGGCCGCCTTTTGTTCGTCTTTGGGTATTTCTTTCCCATTGATATACAATTGAGCCATCGTATATTCTGCTTTTTCGTTATTAGCAGCCACTGATTTCGAGAGCCAATACAATGCTGTTTTAATATTTTTAGGCACTAAGTTCCCATTTAAGTAGTAAGCACCTAATTTATACTGCACATTCGCATTGCCTTTCTCAGCAACTTCTTGATAAAGCTCTAGGGCTTTGGCAAAATTTTGAGGAATGCCTTCACCGTGTTCGTATTTTTCTGCCAATTTGTTTTTAGCAAATAAATTGCCTACATTTGCAGCTTGCATGTAATAGTAGGCCGCACGCTCTTTGTTCACCGGCACACCTAATCCCGCGTCATATAAACGCGCTAGAGCAATTTCTGCACGCAATTGACCACTCGCGCTTGCGTACCCATTGTCGACTGCCAGTTTGTAATATTTGAATGCTTGCGCATTATTAATGGGCATGCCAATTCCGGTTTCATTAAAGAGACCCATTTCATACTGCGCGTACACATTCCCGGATTGTGCTGATTTTTCGTACCAGTAAACCGCTTGATCAGTTGATTTTTGTACACCAACGCCATTTTGATACATCCCAGCGATCGAATATTGGGCATCAGAAAGACCTGCTTTTGCAGCGGCCATATGCCAATTGAACGCATTGGTTTTATTTTCCTTCACCCCTTTGCCGTACTGATACATCAGGCCAAGATTATATGCGGCAGTTACAGAGCCTTCTTTAGCAGCAGCCAAATACAAGGATTCTGCCTTCGCTAAATCATTCTGGTACTCATCATCAAATTCATAGATAAATGCCAAAGAAGCCATTGCAGCAACATTTCCTAATTCAGCTGCATTACTATATAAATTCACAGCTAACTTCACATCACGGGGTACACCGAGACCTAATTGATACATATTTCCTAGGCAGTAAATTGCAAGTGCATTCGATTGTGCAGCAGATTTTTCATACCATATTTTGGCATTGGCTTCAGACTTGGGTACACCAATCCCTTTTTCATATAAGTACCCTACTTTCAGCTGCGCAGACGCGTCGCCAGCTTCAGCCGCTTTTTCATAAAGTTGCGCTGCTTCAGCAATTTTGTCACTGGATTTATCGTGGGTAATATAATAATCGGCAAGAAACAGTTTTGCTTTCACGTTCGACTGTGCCGCTGATTTTTCAATCAGAGCAATAGGTGATACGTTTACATCTTTACTCTGATGCGTTTGTAACAGTACAGCATAATTATATTGTGCCAACGGATACCCTTGTTGTGCAGATGCCTCTATGAGACGAATGCCTCCTTTCGCATCTTGGCCAACGCCGGTACCTTGATAGATATACGTTCCTAAAATGTACTCGGCTATCGCTGATTTACCTTCAGCAGCTTTTTCATACCATGAAATTGCTTCGCTTGGGTTTGCGCGCACCCCAATGCCGCGATCCAACATCAATCCCACGATCAAACTACCCTTCACACTGCCTCGTTCTGCAGCTTGGTTAGCAATTCGGAATGCTCGGGTGAGCACCTCATGGTTTTGTGTGTTTTGCAAATAATAGGTAGCCAGCATTTCTTGCGCACCTAAATGATCTTGCAAGACCGCTTTTTGATACAATTGAATAATTTTAGAATTTAAATCTGATTTCGCGGCAGGATCAGCTAAGACCGCAGCATCTTCCGCGTAGAGTTGTGCTAGATTAAATTGTGCATCAGAAACTTCTTGCTCAGCTGCTGCAGCATACAATTGCTCTGCTTTGATTCTATCTTTGGGTAAGCCTTTCAAGCCATACTCGTTATAGGTTCCCAATAAATACTCCGCATAACCATCATGCGAAGTGACTGCTGAATTGAGCCAGAACAAGCCTTCTTTGGTATTCTGTTTAATACCATTACCCTCTAAATACATTAAGGCCAAATTATACTTGGCTTTCGCAAAATCTTGTTTTGCAGCGCTCAGATACCATTCTGCAGCGATTTTCTTATCTTGCGCTACACCGCTACCTTGCGCATACATTTGTGCCACTTTAAATTGTGCTTTTGCAGAACCATGTACTGCCTCTTTTAAAATAAGATTGAAATTGGCTTGTAGTTTAGACGTGTCGCGTATCTCACCCTCGAGTAAATGGTAAACATACACTGTAGATTTCACTTCCTTTTTAACACTAGGCTCTTCCCAAGCAAATAATTGTTTGATGGATTGAGTTTTAGGGTTCTCCAACGTATACACCGTATTAAAAATATCGGCTTTCGCTATAGTGACTAATTTTGGAGTAATCATTTCGGTATCAGCAATATTATGATAGGTTTTTTGCTGAGCAGACATTAATGATTTTAATTGTTCTTTTGATAAAATATCCCCATTTTCTCCGGCTTTTTTCAACCAATACACTGCTTGCTTATAATTGTCACCTGCACTAGATTCTTTGAGATACAATTCAGCCAATGCCTGCTGAGCTTTGACATAATTTTGATCCGCTGATTTGGTATACCAAACTTTGGCAATTGCCATATCAGCATGCACACCCAAATTCCCTTCATATAGACGACCGAGATGATATTGTGCTTCCGCATCCCCAGTATTCGCAGCTTCAGTTAACCAGGCTACTGCTTTATTCCTATCCGTTGCGGAAGCATTTGACGTGAGGTACAACAATCCTAAAGCCAATTTGGCTTTTTCATTGTCAATCTTACTGATCGCAGCATTCGGTTCAGCAGCGGCAAGCTCTAGCCAATGCATCGCTTGATTGCTATCTTGTGGAACCAATTCCCCTTCATAATAGATTTTACCTAATTTATATCGGGCTTTAATGTTGCCACTTGACGCTGATTTTTCAAGCCATTTTACGCCTTCTTCGGTTTTTTGACGCTCACCGCTCTTCAAATCTAAAAGTGCTAATTCGTATTGCGCATTAGCGTTGTCCGCTTGTGCTGCTTTTTCGAGCCAATATTTGGCTTGTTCTTCTGATCTGCGAGCGCCATGCCCATTTAAAAAGGCTAATCCACAAAACAATTGCGCTTCAACATTGCCTTGTTCAGCCGCTTTTTTATACCAGTCTAATGCCTGTGGCACACCGTTTTTGACGTTAAGAAAATATTTGGCCATATACATTTGTGCGGGTTCATAACCCAAACGACCAGACTCTTGGATAAGCTTCAATCCTTCCTGCTGTTTTTTGGCAACGCTGTAACCATTGATATACATTTTGCCCATATAATAAAGGGCTTGTTTATCATGATGACTTGCTAATTCTTGCAGTGCTTTACTCGCTTTATAATAATTACCACTATAATAGTCGGCCATGTAATCCGTAGAAGCAGCCATCGAGGATACTGGGGTAAGTACAAACATCAAAGGTATAAAAGTCCGTCTCATGATACTTCCTTATTAGCAAAATGATTGAGCTAGAGATAATTCCTATCAAACTAGAACATACATCACAAGTCAAAAAAAATCCATATCTGTTAACATTATTTTTATTGACAGTCCTTATTATGGATCACGCCTAGCGCTGAACGAGTTAAATTCAAGCGATTAAACCTGCTGGTGCACTTAAATCACACTCTAGTTTTTTCTTGTTGGAGCCAACGTTCAATCTGCATACTCAGGATGGGTAAACTAACCACCCCATTTTGTAAGACTTGGTTATGGAATTGTCGCACATCAAATCGCTCGCCCAATTGATTTTTGGCTAATGCCCGTAGGCCTTCGATTTCAATTTTTCCTAACATATACGCGGTTGCCTGTCCTGGCATCATGATATAGCGATCAACTTCGCCTTCGATAATATTGTCACTAACAGCCGTATGTTGTTTTAAATAATCCACGGCTTGTTCTCGACTCCAATGAAAAGCATGGATACCCGTATCAACAACCAAACGAGCCGCTCTTAAGGTTTCATTAGATAACATCCCCAAACGCGAAATCTCGTCTCGATACAGTCCCATCTCGTCAGCAAGACGCTCGACATACAATGCCCAACCTTCACCAAAACCCGCATTAAACAAATACCGATTTAATCTTGGCAAAGTTTTGCTTTCATACACCAATGCAATTTGAAAATGATGCCCAGGAATTAATTCATGAAATAGGGTCGCTTCTTGATCAATCCGACTGTGGTGTTGTGGTTCATAGGTATTAATATAAAATACACCTGGTTCCGTACATTCTTCATTCGGTGGATGGTATTCACCCGATGCACCCGTTTTTGCACGATGAGCTGGATAGGGTTTTATCGTACCCTCAGTCGTTGGCATCTGATCAAACCAATCTCCAATCTTAGCCTTAACTCGCTCTAACGCTGCGAAATTATAATCTAAAATATCTTGTTCGGTCACAAAATAGCCCAGAGAGTCCTGATTTGCACGCTGAAAAATCTCGGCCACATCTTGCGTACCATAGCGTTTGAGACCGATTTCGCCAATCTCTCGAGAGAGTGTCTGCATTGTTTGCACACCCAGGGCATGAATTTTTTCAGGCGTCATATCCAAGGTGGTTTCTTCTTTGATTTTAGCTTGGTAACATTCAGAACCGAAAGGTAACGCACTCAGACCAATATCCTCTCTTGCCTGAGGATAATACTCTAATTCAAGATAGTCCGTATATTTTTGGAGCGCAGGATTGATAACGGTTTGGATTAAATGTGCCATTTGAATTTTAAACGACGGATCACCGTCACGTTGCGCAAAATCAAAATAAGGAGAAGCGTCAATCGAGCTGGTCAAGATAATGTTAAGTTGCGCTAACACTCGTTTGACTGCTGATTTAGGTGCTGTATACCCAAGATGCAATCCTCGGTTTAAATTGTCAATCTGATCATCAACAACTTGAGCAAATGTTTGCCACCGCTTGAGCGCCATACGGCGATATTCTGCTGTACCCACTGGCTGCTTTTCAGCAACAATGGCCATTTTATTGTGCCAACCCGAGGCCGGATTCACATCCCATAATTCTTCTTTACAAATGCGGCTCGCCTTTTTGGCTTCTAGGGTTTCTTTGAACAGTAAGTAGGTCGTATAGTACGCTGACCCTTGTAAGTCTTTGACATCGATTGCGGTTAACTCTGCCAGAAAACGGTCTTCTTGCTGCTGCCATCCGGTATAGCCTGCAATTGAAGCATCCATAAAACGATCGTGCGCCACCTCGGACCGCCCCCAAAACAAACCCAATTCTGGGGCATAGTCAAATAAGTTATGCTCGTATGCATGGGCAAGATCAGAAAATTGCTGCGCCGCGTTTTTTTTCTCTGCATGCATGGGTGACACTCCATATGAGGTGACATGAAACAGCATCAAGGTGGCCCAGAAACAGGCAAGACCACGTTTTGTTTTCAAACACATTTCAAATGAGCTCGCTGCCCGCTCAGAATCAGATCCTGATAATGATCAGACTCAAACTGTTTGATAAACTCAGTGAGTGAAGCAGGTCCCCACCCTTCGATGAGTTGTAAGCGTTCGTTAGATTCATTTCCCATATGCACCTGCAAGGTTGCCCAGATACCATAATATAATTTGACCAAAGGTGTATAAAACTGAACACGCCTAATTTCTTCTGAGTAATTCTCTGTATCGTCATTAAAATACTGAAGAACCAACGCTGCTTGCGCATTTGGATCCAAACCACACATTGCTGCAAGAATAGCGAGATCATACATTTTGTCATTCTTTGCAGCGTATTCAAAATCAATCATACAATAGGTTTGAGCAAATTTCATAAAATTGTAGGGCGTAATATCATTGTGACATGACGACAAAAATTCTGGCGTGCCCAAATAAGGGAATAAGGTATCACACGTTTCTTGTAACTCAGTAATATACGCTGTAATTGTCTCCATAGGCATATTTTCGATACCATCTTGGGTGAGAAACGGTAACTGTGTTACACCAAGATCGATCAAAATACCCTGCATTACAATTAATTTATCGAAGATATTGAATGTGCAATTCAAAGCAATTTGAGCATGATCATGGAATGATTTTAAAACAGATAATGCGTTCGATTGATGCAGGTGAAAATTATCAAACTGTAATGTTTCTCCTGCTAAAAAACGCTCAACTTTATATCCTTTTAAATCACCGGTACAATAGGCCTCAATGATGGTGGGCGTGTAGAAATTCTGCTCTTTTAATTGTTGAAGCGTATGTAATTCTTCAGCTCTATCAACGAGTAGGTGAGAATTCAATCCAGGTACTCGGATAAATAAATTTCGTTGCCTATCTCTAAATCCATGATTGGTAATTCCGCCTACATACTCCAATTCAACGTCTGCCTCTTGGGCATAGAGTTTCAATGCTGCCAGACAGCGTTCAATCTCACTACGCCGCTCAACACTGACACCCACAGGTAAGTTAATCAAAGTAAATCGTGCGCTCATATCAACAAAAACCTGAACCAACATGAACAAATTTTAACATGACAACATATGCAAGACAAACTCATGCCGCTAATGCTGGATACGTGAAACACAAAAAATGCACTAGATTGAGGGAAAAATGCGTTAACATAGCAGCTTCAATTCGCTGAGTTCGACAGTAAATCCAACCATACCCAAGTCCCGCAACAGTTGCGAGAAGGACATAACGTGGACCACCCATAAAATGCGATAAACCGAACAAAATGGCAGCAATACTGATCGCGATAGCATCCCCATACTTCAGACGACGCAAACATAAGGATATATATTTTTGAATAAACCCACGGAAGAATCCTTCTTCCGCAAGACAAACAAACAATAAATTCGTAATCGCCCATATCGGAAGATACTGAGAGACTTTCAGATCAAACGTAACGAATTGCAAAGCAAACGCCAAGCATGCAATCCCCACAATCACCCATAACGCACCGGGCATCATCAGCTGAAACATCCGACGCCATTCCACGTCAGTTTTGATGCGTTGATGCAAAATACCAATAATACAGAGTCCAACGATCGTTTTATCAAAATTAAGATAGAGGCTAAAAGGAATCCCGTTGTGGCTGATTTGCACATGATTTAATACAAGTAGATTGTGAAATCCGGGCAAAAAACCGTGGATCCCGGACAAGCCCAACCCCAAACCTAGTACAAACAAGATCACCGCGGATAACACTCGGATCCAAAGAGGCCATTTTTTTTGACTCAGACAGAATGTTGTACCGAATAAAAGCACAATCAAACCCAAACCAACCCCATCAATTCGATGACTGATTACACCAAATGCAATGGCCACACCTAATGCCAAACGCCATAAGGGTATTGATTTGAATGCCGGTATCCATAAAAAAATGACACTGAGATACAGGAAACCATAGGTCAACAGGATTGTCATATCATTTGGCATCCACGCTGTATTATGCAAATTTATAACTCAGAGTTAAATCACCTTCGAATGTATTAATGACACTCTTATATGAGTCATTCTTTGTCTCATTGAATAGAGATCAGTCTCTACTCTTGGATCTTCATTCCATTAGCCTATTCGAGAGACTCAAAGATTGCAAACAATTCTGTTCTTAAGGCAGTCCAATAACCAAACAAAATGTTCTAGATCCTGCGACGTGCCCGCAGGATCCAGGAATTTGCTCAGATCTCTGGATCCCTCGATCAAGCTAGGTTGGATGCGAACTACGACTGACAATAAACAGCATCTGCCGTAGGAAGATGGTCTGCACTAACCAGCGTTGCAGTAGCCCAAGGTAAGACATCAATTCTTTCTTGAAATAGACCCCAATTTCGCATTATTCTACTCACATAGCCCTCGTTTTCATCGACGGGTATAAGCTGAGGCTTATCTTGATTCAAATATTGTCCTAATTTGTATAACGTGTACCCAAGCAACAGTAAACCAGCGCCTACAGCCCAACCACCGCCGATCCACCAAGCAATATAGGAAACGTCAAGAGCAACGGCCAGTACTGCGGCTGCAAGGCTTACCAAAGGAGACAACAAGACAAGAACGAGTGGATGAGTGTTTTTACTGATCAGATTCCAGAGAGAATAAGTCATTGCAAAGTTTATACCTGCGCCTACAGGGTTTCTATTGTCTTGTTGAGACGCTTGATTGGCTTGTTTGCATAGCACCGCAATGAATACGATATCTAGAATCACGGCAGCGCTAGCAGCCATAATAAACAACGTTACGCCTCCCGCTATCATACAATATTGACCTGCTTTCTTTACATTATCACCAGTCGACATAGCTCTCCCCTAGTATAAAACCGTGCAGAGTATACATTATGCAATAATAAAAAAGAATAATTTTTGATAATTTAGACTATAAATTGCAAAGAATAAGGTGGGTTTCACATTTCTATTGCAGCCTGACTTATACAAGACTACTATTCATGCCTTTTAGCGTACTATCAATCACCAAGTCCATGGGGTCATCAACTTCTGAGCACTGATAATCAAAATGCCACCATTCATAGTCATAGGACGCATAGCCATGTTGAAGCATTGCTTCGCACAGTACTTGTCGATGTTGATACGCTAAGTCACCAATTTGTTCTGGCAGCATCGTCAAATGCGACAATTCATCAAAAAAATCAAAACAAGAGCCCATCTCTAACAATGAACCATCTGTTAAATGAATCAACGTTAAATCTACGGCTCGACCAAAATTATGACGAGAAATAGTATCTGGTGCATAGCCACCAGCGACTAAATCTGTTTTTGTGAGATTAGGATAATGAATGGTTTTGCGTTGTTGCTCATAGTCATTTGCTATTGGCTTGTGATACCACGCAGCAAAATCTCTAACCGCACGTAATGGGCGATAGGCATCAAATATATATAATCCTAATTCTTTTTGGTTGAGTTCATGTTGTACATGACAAAGCGCATGAGCAGCTCGTCGAGCCAGCAAACATATCTCATCAGCATCGGCACAATAACCATCAATAATTCGCCCAACAAAATTTTCTTTGCTGGCATAAGCAAGATTTCCACGGATAGGATGCGTACACAGGTGTTGGCTAAGCGCAATCACATCCACTAAAATATTGCGTGCTGTTTCATCGGTCGCTATATTCATGATTGCTCCAGTACAGGGAAAAAAACATATCATACGACTCAATTAAGATCAATGTTCTATGTCCTGAGGCTTGTCCGCGGTGGTAAAGATCTCTGGACCCCTGGCATAAAGCCTATATTCCGCAGCAAATTTCCCATAATTTGCAATCAATATAGGATGAAACAGTGCTGAAGTAAATAATGAATAGAATCCGTTTGATTATTAAAGATTTTTTAAGAATTCTTCATCATCTATGAATCAAGTACTCCTCATGTATAATCAAAGAGTTCAATCGGAGGGGGCAAATGCGTACAGATTATGATGTCATTATTGTCGGTGGTGGCCCCACAGGCGTAGCACTGGGTATTGAGCTTGGATTTCATGATATTCGCACGTTGATTCTGGAAAAACACAAAACCCCTTTATTATCTCCACGTGCTATGTCTTTAAATACACGTTCAATGGAATTTTTTAGGCGATGGCAAATTTCCGACCAATTAAAACAAGAAATTCTATTGCCGCCTGATTATCCAATTCGAGGTGTTTGGTGCTCTAAACTGAATGGTAAAACATATGCGACTGTTAGTTCTAATGATTTGATTACGGATGATATCTCACCCGAGCGAGGGATACGCATTCCTTTATGGTTAACTGAAAAAGTACTGCGTAAACGCCTTGAAGATTTTTCATCGATTAATCTACTCAAAGAATATACAGCTATTGATTTAACATTGAACACACATAAGATAAACGTTGTCGCCAATCATCATGAAAAAGAAACGATCTTCACAGCACCCTTTGTGGTGGGGTGTGATGGAGCTAATAGCATCACACGGATCAAAGCGGGAATTCCATTTAAAGCTTTAGCGCCACCGAGTCGTGTCATTAATATCGTCTTTGAAGCAAAAGACTTTGAGCGTCTTATCACAGTTGATCAAGGGTTTTTATATTACCTGCTAGAAAGTGATACACCCGGTGCTATTGGTCCGGTCGATTTAAAGCAAGGCATATGGTATGCACAAATCAGAGACAATAGCCAAATTGATAAAATTGAAGATCTTGATCTCTCAACCTTACTAGACAATATGGCAGGATTTTCATTCAAAAAACACATTCTCCAAGCCCATTTTTGGCAAATGCATATTCAGATGGCGCAAGCATTCTCAATGGACAATCGTATCTTTTTAGTCGGTGATAGTGCTCATGCTTTTGTTCCAACAGGTGGTTTTGGTTTGAATACAGGGCTTGGCGATGTAACGAATTTAGGATGGAAGCTTGCTCAAGTTATCAAAGGGCACGCAAGCAAAACTCTGTTGAAAAGCTACGAAGAAGAGCGACGACCGGTTTGTTTGAGCAATTTAACATTAGCACAAAAAAATGCTGATGATTTGATGTCTTTACGAAAGAAATATAATCCAAAAGAGAGTCCTGAAGCCTTTGCCAAGGCGAATGCAAAACTTGCAAATCAATATGTCAGTGCCCTAGATGCGACTTTGGGGTATCGATATGGTACCTGCCAACAAATCGAGCGTACACAGCAAAAACCATATCATTCCACTGTTGCGAGGGGTTATTTTCTCGCACACCGGTGGCTTGATGGAAATCTATCAATTTATGATAAGCTTTCAGCTGCTCATTGGACACTCATTGTCTCAGGAGAAGTACCGAAAGATGAATTAAAACAATTATCCGATTTTAACTTAGATGTTTTAAAGCTACCCACAAACACCTATCCCTTTTATTATGTGCTGATTCGACCAGACTGGCACGTTGCATATGTCAGTGATCACTTTATGATATTGGATATCCTAAACTTGATAACACAAAAGTAGCAGGAGCAAACGTGATAGTACATACCAATTGCAGGTTGTATCCAGCAACTATGATTGATCATCCTCTAATTCAACGCATGTGGTTGTTTTATATTTATGATATGAGTCGAGAATGTGGATTGTAGCATTTAGTGGGCTCACTGGGATTATTCTAATCCGATATAAATCGCTACTTGATCAGGGCCGCTATAAGCCTCAAAGTCGCTGATAAATTTACGCCGATGCTCTGTGTTTGTTTCAAAAAACGTCCATACCCGTTGCCAAATTTCAACCACTGTAGCAGGCATTGGACCCGTGCCTTGAAAAACAAGATAATTACCCGCTTGAATAGTAACTACACTTAATTCGGTTTGTACATGAGGAGACTCAACACCACCAGTAACTGTGTAAAAACCATTAGCATCAGAATCGTAATTTGAATAAACACCAAAAATATTAGCATTGGCAGCGAGTTCACTGGTATAAAATTGCTGCCAAAGACCGGGTAATTTTGCTGTTTTATCATTAAATTCATCTTTATTTTGAGTCCTTACACTGAACCCAGACACTGTAAAACTTTCTATTTTTTTCACCGTTGGTGATATAGACATTTGAGTTACTCCTTAATATTGTTAACGCGCATTGCTGTAGAAATTTGCTGTATATCATGCTCGCTGATCTCCAGCAAATTTCTACAGCAATCCAGCTTTTCACTATGCTTTTCCAATAAAAGCCACTCGTAATCGATGACCATCCGGATCGAGGGCAATGAAAGTGTAGCCAAAAGGCACCTGCGTTGGGGGCAGAGGAATGTCTATTTTTTTGGCTTGCCATGTGGCAAATAACTCGTCCACTTTTTGCTTATTATCGAGTGTAAAGGCTAATTCACTATTACCACTTTTTGCTTCAGTAGGCGGCATAACAGAATGTTTTGCTTTTAAAGCTAAACTCATGCCATTTGATAGTGTGAAGCTATGAAATGTCGGTGATGCCTCCTCTGGCTTTATGCCAAGCAAATCTTGATAAAATTGGCTAGTTCTCGCAAGTTCATCAACGTAAAGCACAATTGCATTGGGTTCGAGTATCATATTTTTCCTTTTAAATTAATTGATTTAACGAACCTAGTTTACCAATATAGACTGACAGTTTTTGTCAGCAGTGAATGATCATTTATTGGTCAGTAATAGGCCGCCAATGATCTACCTGTTTTTGCACCTTAATGGCTGTTTTGGGCAGATCTTGTTTTAAAGTATTCATCAATGGTTGGATTCCTATAGTCTTGACAGTAACCATAATTAAACATGTGGCCGCCACATAGAGTTGACTTAAAAAAGAATTTAATGCATAATATTTAATCAAAAATGCATTGGATGAAGTAAATGACCATTTCTCACATAGAATTAATTCAAAAAATAAACGAAGAATCTAAAGAAAATGCTCAAGAGTTAGCTAACATTTTGGAAGCCATAAGTCTATCTAAAGTGCTGAACGACGAAATAAAAAATATAGGAAACCGACCTTTTTCTTACCTACAGCAACAAACGGTTGTAAAGGTTGAAGAAAATATAATTGCTACCCTTGGACTTAAATGTAAATTTTCTTCTTTACGAACAAAAATATGTCGAGATGATCTTCGTGAACTCTATGATGGCTATGTTAGCCAGTTTTGGAAAAAACTTAAAGAAGATATTGAAGAGCAAAGAAAAACTATCTACCACGCCACGTTAGAGTCCGCTAAAAAAAACCTTGAAGAAATTCATAGGCAACCAGAAATGGGAGAAATCCATAATGCACTGTCAGAACTGATTGAATATGTAGCATCATGATATTCAAATAGAGATCTTAATCAGAAAAATAGAAAAGAGGTTTCAAAAATTATTAGGTCATGCATATTATCCGAATATAGATCCAATTCTTCAACAACCTAATTTGAGAGCCTTAATAGAAGAGGCGAAAGAGGAACATCCCGATCAAATAATTAAATTGCACCGTCTGATCAGTATTTTTGATCATATAACAGATCAAATGCAGCGTCGTGAATCGTTCACACCCCTTACAAATGATCCTGTTTTTCAAAAAATCATTGATGCTTTTAATCTCTCATCTGTATTTTATATGTATGAAGTAAATAAAAGACACCCGATGCGTGTATATGCAACTCAATCTCTTATAGACACAATTGAGGCGAAGTTCTTGGCCGATCTCCGAAAAAACAATGCGTCTATTTATCCAGAGATGCTAGAGTGCTTGCAAAACATGGTAAAAACGCCTGCTTTTAATTCTCTACAATGTTCTTTTTCTTTATTTGCAGGCTTTAAAAAGTCGTCCGAATTAGAGCAATATAGAATTACTATGTGTGCTTCATTTTGAAATAAGTATACCTAAAATATTTTTATTTATAAAATGAGAAGTTTACTAGAAGATAACCACATGATATTTAAAGCATCTATTTGGTCGGGACGGAAGGATTTGAACCTTCGACCACTAGCACCCCATGCTGTTATGGATTGATTTCAAGGAATATCATTCAAATTCAATAAAACCGTAACTCCCTTGTAAACAAAGGGGATTATTAGTATTATCTTCTTCATCTCCTATCATTTAATATCAACCCAGCACACAATGTTCGGTACCAAAAAAGGTACCAATTTAATAAGTGCAAACACAAAGCCAACCACAAGGAAGATCATCTCATGAACCCTCTTGAACAGAAATCTCAAATTATCATTTACCAAACTGAAGACGAGCGTACAAAGATTGATGTACAGCTCTCAGATGAAACAGTATGGTTAACTCAACCACAAATGGCTGAGCTTTTTCAAACCACCCAACAAAACATTAGTCAGCATATCAATAATATCTTTGAGGAAAATGAACTGGCCCAAAATGCAACTAACAAGAAATTCTTGTTAGTTCGTCAAGAAGGAAAACGAGAGGTTCAGAGAAGCATTGATTTCTACAACCTGGATATGATCATTTCCGTCGGCTATCGAGTCAAATCTCATGTTGCAACACGTTTTAGACAATGGGCTACTCAACATATTCATACTTACATCATCAAAGGCTTTGTATTGGACGATGAACGATTAAAAAATCCTGATCAACCATTTGATTATTTTGAAGAGTTATTACGCCGAATTCAGGACATACGCACTTCTGAAAAACGATTCTACCGAAAAATTACCGATATTTATGCCACAAGTGTTGATTATGACCCCACCCTTGATATTAGTATTCATTTCTTCACCACTGTTCAGAACAAATTACATTGGGCAATCACAGGGCAAACAGCCGCTGAAATCATAAAAGACCGAGTGGATAGCGCCAAACCCAATATGGGACTCACCAATTGGCGTGGTGTCAAACCAAGAAAACAGGATGTCACCATTGCTAAGAATTACCTTAACGAAGAAGAGTTGCTCGCGCTAAACAATTTAGTCGAACAATATCTTGTGTTCGCTGAAGGACAAGCTATGCGAAGAGTCCCTATGAATATGGCCGATTGGGTTACGAAATTAAATGGTTTTTTGTCTCTTAATGATAGAGAAATTTTATCTCATACCGGAAAAATATCTCATGATTTAGCGAAACAAATTGCTGAACAAGAATATGACAAATTTCATAGTCATCAGTTGAGGGCAGAAAACACAAGAGACAGTGATTTTGAGAGATTTTTGAAAGAAATTGAGTCTAAGCAAATTACTCCTGTTGATGAGCCACAATGATTAAATTTACCGACAACTACATTAAAAATTTACAACCTGAAAAAAATTGGTTTGAAAAAACTGAATCTTCAGGTCTTGCTGTTCGAATATTACCAAGCGGTAACAAATCTTGGATCTATCGCTTCACGTTGAATAGTGTTCGATACAAAATGACTTTGGGTAAATATCCTGGAATCAGTTTGAAACAAGCAAGAGAACTACAGAAAAATGCTGAAACCCTAAAAGAACAAGGTATTAATCCCATTGAGCATTCTGAACAACAAAAATTAAAACTCAATCATACTGTAAAAAATTTAGCATTATCGTGGTATACAACATACATTGAAAAAAATCGTAAACAACCACAGCAAATCAAACAATTGATTCATGCAGATATTATTCCCCTCTTAGGCCATGTACCGCTCGAAAAAATACGCCCAATAGATATTACCAAAGCACTAGATAGCATTGTCAATCGAGACGCCCCTGTTCATGCCAATAAGGTCCTAAGTACACTAAAACAAGCATTTAATTATGCTGTTAGTCGCGGAGAGTTATCTGATAACCCTGCGATGAACATCCGCGCACGTGATATTGGCGGTGTCGAAAAACCAAGAGAACGGTTTCTAACATTAGAGGAAATAAAAAAGTTGTGGCTGTTTTTAGATGGTAAGAATAGTAAAATATCTTCCGCTATCAAAATAGCCATTAAAATCATCTTACTCACGGGTGTCAGAACAGCTGAACTAAGACTAGCCGAATGGCATGAGTTTGATTTTGAACACTGTATATGGACAATTCCAAATAGCCATACTAAAAATGGCTTAATCATGAAAGTTCATTTAAGCGGCCCAACGAAGACATTATTAGAGAACTTAAAAAAATTGAATAATTCATGTTATATTTTACCAGGGATAAAAAATGATCAACCATTAACAGACAAAGCATTCCCAAAAGCCGTCAATCGCATCCAAGAACGACTGGGCATCCCACAATGGACGCCTCATGATTTAAGACGAACATTCGCAACTCAACTAGGTGAAGCTCTAAACATCGACCCGGTAGTTATCGAAAAATGCCTAGGGCATAAAATGCCTAAGATTATGGCTACTTACAATAAAAATGAAATGTTACAACAACGTAAAGAAGCACTCAATCGTTGGGGAGATTTTGTAGAGCATTTAATCTCAATGCCTATATCGAATTGTTTAGAGAATGGATACAATTCAACTGAAAATGAGCAAAAATCAGCTATTGCCATTTTGGAAACAGCTTAATAGGAATAGAGCTTATGGACCTATACGAATTACTTACTGCAATCAAACATGGCGAAGATAGTACACGTCAGTTCAAATCGGATATTCGCAATGCGGATTCCTTGGCTGCAGAAATTGCTGCTTTTGCTAATTCTAATGGTGGTACTATTTTTATTGGTGTTGACGATAGTGGCTCTATACCTGGACTGTCTAAAGAAGACGTTCATCGCATTAATCAATTGATCAGCAATACCAGTAGCCATTTGGTCCGCAGTCCTGTTACCGTACACACTAAAAATATTGTGTTAGATAGTGGTCAGATTGTCATCGCACTTACGGTACCAAGGGGTATTGATAAACCCTATTTTGATAAAAATGGCGTCATTTGGCTCAAAGCTGGGAGTGATAAACGTCGAATAAATTCGAAAGAAGAATTAAAACGCCTGTTTCAGATTTCCGATCAATTTCACGCTGATGAACTACCTACGAAAGCAGGTATCGAAAAATTAGATAAACTCCGTTTTCGGGACTTTTTACGCGACGTTTATAAACAAGAATATCCGAATACTCAAGAAGAATTATTACAATTATTAAAAAACATGAACTTAGCAACTGATGAAGCCATGCTGAATTTGGCAGGTGTTTTAATGTTCTCAGAACGACCGGAATGGATTAAGCCACAATTTGTGATTAAAGCAATTCGATACCCAGGTAATAAAATTCACGCGACTGATTATTTGGATACAGAGGATTTTGAGGGCCCTCTGCGTAAAATTTTTGATGATGCCATGGCGTTTATCATGCGTAATTTACATAAAATCCAAGCTGGGAGAGGTGTTAATGCGCCTGGCTTACCGGAAATATCAGAAAATGTTTTTGAGGAGCTGTTGGTCAATGCACTCATACATAGAGACTATTTAGTCAGCGCCCCGATTAGAATATTTATTTTTGATGATCGAATTGAAATTATTAGTCCTGGACATTTGCCTGATAATTTAACTGTGGAAAAAATCAGAACCGGAAATTCAAATATTCGTAATCCAATTTTGGTTTCTTATGTGGCCAAAGGACTA
>CAZBSX010000007.1:0-16515 GCA_964494305.1 uncultured Legionella sp.
ACCCAGCTCCGCCATCTCTTTCCAAAGCTCGCGCGAAAAACCGTCGGCATCCTTGGAATCGCGCAGCTCGCGCACGCGCGCAATCGGCGAGTTCTCTTGCACGAACTCGCGCGCCGTTTCTTTGATCATCTGCTTGGCAATTGTAGATGCTTGCATATTTTTAGCATCAAATACTTTGTGTTCAAATCCCGTTTTACTCAAAGTAGACAAAAGCGTAATCTCTTGTTCATCGCCGCACTCATACGTGACAATAATTGCCGTTCTTAAGCTAAGATTAATGTCCGACCGCATGGAAAAGGCAACTGTTTGATCTCTAAAAATAACCTCAGGAACTTTTGTATGATCCGAAACATGACTGAACACAGGATATTGTCTTTTTAAGACACAATCGGTCGATCCGGTGTTTTTGATACTAATTTCTAAATCCGGCGCGTTTGCTACGGCAAGCATGGGTAAACCCAACAAAAGAAAAACAGACAGTAGTTTGTTCATACATAATCCATTACAATAGAAAGAAGTGACCATATTGTATATAAAATAAACAAAAATGTCAATTGATGAGGATGAAAAACAAGCGTATCCCGCAAATGGGAAAAGGCCTAATTATATTGGCTCCCCGGAGAGGACTTGAACCTCTGACCTAATGATTAACAGTCATCCGCTCTACCGACTGAGCTACCGGGGAATAAACGCGAATATTAAATGGATTATAGGCTCGGGTCAAGCCATCTCATAAAAAAATCCAATCTATGCCATGATTGCCTATACACACATGGCATAGATACAGCTCATTCTGCGCGTTTCGCAAACCGCTCTAATCGATCCAGTGCATTTTCTAATGTTGACATATCTACCGCAAACGACAGGCGAATACAGCCTTCGATACCAAATGCAGAACCAGGCACGACTGCCAATCCTACGTCAGTTAATAAACGCTCGCAAAACTCCAGATCATTCGCAAATCCACGCGCTTCGATGATGGTTTGCACGCTTGGGAAAATATAAAAAGTCCCATCCGCAGGAATCACGTCAATCCCAGGAATCGCATGCAGGCGCTGCACCACATAATCATGGCGCGCATGAAATGCTTTGACCATCTGTTTAATGCTCGCATCGCCACCATTCAGAGCTGCAACGGCCGCTTTTTGGGCAATTGAACACGGATTCGACGTGGATTGCGACTGAATTGTCTTCATCGCTTTCATCAACGCACTGGGGCCTGCAGCATATCCTATCCGCCAGCCCGTCATAGCATAGGCTTTTGACACACCATTCAGAACGATTGTACGGTCATACAACCCGGGGCACGCATTCAAAATATTGACAAAGGGCTTGCCCCAGACGATATGCTCATACATGTCATCGGTTGCAATCAAAATTTGCGGATGCTTAAGCAATACGTCACCCAAAGCGCGCAATTCTTCATAGCTGTATGCTACGCCTGATGGATTCGCAGGACTATTAATGAACAACAATTTGGTCTGTGGCGTAATCGCTTTCGCCAAATCTTCGGGTGTAATTTTATACCGCGTTTCAAATGAAGAGGAGATAAATACGGGAGTTCCGCCCGCCAATAACACCATATCAGGATAAGAAACCCAATACGGAGCAGGGATCAATACCTCGTCGCCCTCGTTCAATAATGCTTGGCATAAATTAAAACAACTTTGTTTGCCACCCACCGATACCAAAATTTCCGTCGGGCTATAGTCGAGTTGATTATCACGTTTGAATTTGGCTTGAATCGCAGCTTTCAAATCTGGGATTCCGTCTACTGCTGTATATTTGGTAAAGCCATTATGTAATGCTGCAATAGCAGCTTCCTTAATGTACTCAGGTGTATCAAAATCGGGTTCTCCCACACCTAAATTAATCACATCCTGACCTGCGGCACGCATTTGCGACGCCTTTTCCGCTACCACGAGAGTCGGAGATGATTTTACTTGTTGTACTCGATGAGAAAATTGCACAGCCATACCTAATCCAGAGGAAACCCCGATTATAGCAAAGAGAAAAAACTCTGGCTATTCGCAATTCGCACAAAAAGTGATAAAATTTGCCCATGAAACCTGTTTTTAGTCTACATGCTGATTTTGAGCCCGCTGGGGATCAACCCACTGCCATTGCTTCGTTAATTTCTGGCCTAGAACAAGGCTTAGCACGGCAAATCTTATTAGGGGTCACCGGCTCGGGCAAAACCTTTAGCATTGCGCAGGTCATTCAAGCGCTCAAACGCCCCACCCTCATTATGGCACCGAATAAAACCTTGGCCGCGCAACTCTATGGAGAATTTAAAGCATTTTTCCCCAATAACGCCGTTGAATACTTCGTATCGTATTACGATTATTACCAACCTGAAGCATATGTGCCTGCTTCAGATACGTTTATTGAAAAAGATGCCTCAATCAATGAGCATATCGAGCAAATGCGGTTATCAGCCACCAAGGCCTTGATAGAACGACGTGATGCCATCATTGTCGCAACAGTTTCAGCAATTTATGGATTAGGCGATCCTAATTCTTATTTAAAAATGCTGTTGCATGTATCGCGTGGTGAGCGCTGCGACCAACGCCAAATTTTACGCCGGTTGGCTGAGTTACAATATACCCGCAATCCCCAATCGCTGGCGCGCGGGCAATTTCGAGTCAATGGGGATGTGATTGATATCTTTCCAGCTGATTCTGAAAAACTCGCCGTCCGGATCGAATTATTTGATGATGAGGTGACGAATATTGCCTACTTTGATCCCTTGACCGGTGAAGTAACCCAGCGCATCCCTCGTGCCACTATTTTCCCTAAAACCCATTATGTCACTCCACGCGAGCGCATCTTGGAAACGGTAGATTTGGTCAAAGCAGAACTCCACGATCGCCTCCACGAATTGGAAGCAGAGCATAAATTACTCGAAGCCCAACGTTTGAATCAACGCACGTGTTTTGATTTAGAAATGATGTTGGAACTTGGCTATTGCTCAGGAATCGAAAATTATTCACGCTATCTTTCAGGTCGCGGTCCTGGAGAAGCGCCGCCAACCCTATTTGATTACCTACCGCCAGATGCGCTGTTGGTGATTGATGAATCGCATGTGACCGTCCCACAAATCGGCGGCATGTATCGTGGTGACCGCTCTCGCAAAGAAACTCTAGTCAATTATGGCTTTCGTTTACCCTCCGCTTTAGACAACCGCCCCATGCGCTTTGAGGAATTTCTCGACCGTTCCCCGCAAACCATTTATGTCTCAGCCACCCCGGGTGCGTACGAATTGGAACACGCAGACAATATTACTGAACAAGTGGTCCGTCCAACCGGCTTGCTCGATCCCGTAGTGGAAATTCGGCCCGTCCAAAATCAAGTCGATGATTTACTCTCTGAAATTCATGCAGTCACTGCTGCTGACGAACGCGTCCTCGTCACTACGCTCACCAAACGCATGGCAGAAGATTTAACGGAATACCTCCAAGAAGCAGGTATTGCAGTCCGGTATTTGCATTCAGATATTGATACCGTAGAACGTGTAGAAATCATTCGTGAATTGCGATTGGGTGTATTTGATGTGTTGGTCGGGATTAATTTGCTGCGTGAAGGCTTAGATATGCCAGAAGTGGCACTGGTCGCTATTTTGGATGCAGATAAAGAGGGTTTTTTGCGCTCAGAACGCTCTTTAATTCAAACCATCGGTCGTGCAGCACGTAACCTCCATGGCCGCGCGATTTTGTACGCCGACCGAGAAACAGGCTCTATCCAACGTGCGCTGGCTGAAACCGAGCGCCGTCGACAAAAACAAATCGAGCATAACCAAGCCCATGGCATCACCCCCGTAGGCATCCGCAAATCGGTCCAGGATATTATGGAAGGTTCGATCATCGGCCAAAGAAAAACGCATAAAAAATCCAAAACCGGCCCAGCATTGGAACAGCGCTTTGAAGGCTTATCTTCGCAGGCGATGCTCAAAGAAATTGTCAAACTCGAAAAACAAATGCTCCAACATGCCAAAAATATGGAATTTGAACAAGCAGCCGTCTTACGCGATCAGATTTTAGCGTTGGATGTTAGGATAAAGAGTAGTTAAGAACATACGACAAGATGCACGACTTTTCACGGAAAAATACGAGCCAGTGAGCATGCCCGGTTTTTGAATTATTCGCATAAAAATCAGTATAAAATACGCATGAAGCGTATCTTTATGATCGAAAATAGTGTATAATATTTAATCAAAATGAATTAAGGAATCATTTCATGCATGCTTTCGTTTATGGCGCAATTCTTGCCCTCGGCTTAATCATTCCATTAGGCATGCAAAATGTGTTTATTTTTAATCAAGGTGTAACCCAGAAAAAATGGAAACACGTCATGCCTGGAGTATTAACTGCATTTGTTTGTGATGCCATTCTGATCGCAAGTGCCGTAATGGGCGTGTCTGTGGCAGTCATTGCCATCCCGAGTGTTAAAAACACGATTTATTATCTCGGTTTTGGATTTTTAATGTATATGGGATGGAATACTTGGCGGAACGCCAGCCAACCCTCAGACGCATTCGAACCGCTTTCAGCGCGTCGACAAATCTATTTTGCCGCATCCGTATCGTTATTGAATCCTCATGCCATCTTGGACAGTGTCGCAGTGATTGGAACCAATTCACTCCATTTTAATGGCAGCGATAAATGGCTGTATACATTCGCTTGTCTACTGGTATCGCTTTGCTGGTTTCTTTCCCTCTCATACGCTGGGCGTGTCGTAAGCAAAATGGGCTCGCAACAGATGACCTTGAAATGGCTCAATAAATTTTCCGCACTGACCATCTGGGCTGTGGCTATTTATATTGCAAAGAATTTTTTTGAATCGATTTAAGTTTATGCTTTGTTCAAATAATCCTTATTAAATACCGCTCGTGCACCCGCAGTTGCTTTACGGATTTTGACCTCTTGCAAATAGATCAAAAAATCCTGATATTCCTGCCATTGGGGTTTCACGCGTCGCAACAAACCGAGCATAGCTTTGCGCATAAAAATGGGCACCAGTGCTGGCAGTAAATACATCCCAGCAAAGTGCAATCGATTTTGTCGTAATGGGATCACGTTTAACGCAGCCCAGGCACCACGGATTGTCTCAGAATAAGTATTTAAATAGGTCGCGTAGGCTAAAATTTTAATCAATTCAGCACTGCGCCCAGCCACAATTCTCTGCAACAATTGTTGACGAATTTCGGGGGGAAATTCATCCACCACGGATTGCAGCATCAAGGTGTAATCCACAAACATGAGATCCAGTCGCACCACGCCGCATTGCAATAAATTATAGCGATTTTTCTCAACCACATAATTAGTAGTATAGGGCAACACTAGAATAGACTGTTGCTTGGCCAGGACTTTGAATAACCAAACCAAATGCGGCCAAGGCGTCGTAGTCGCTTGAATCGTCGCCCAACCTGATTCTAAGATAGGATCCAAAGCAGATTTCGAAAAAATTAACACACTCATTTTTCCAGCCAAAGCAAAGCCATCATAATCCAATAAAATAGATTGATCACTCAAGACATGCTTGTGTACATTCGGCAAATAAACACGTTTACCTGTGGTATCACGCTCCGTACCCCCAATCATAACACCTGGGCGATAGGTATCGATGTCCGTTAAAATCTGACTTAAACAATGCGGGTTAATTTGATCATCGTCTCCCAATAACCAAACATACTCTCCTTTGGCCTCTCTCAAGACGGTATAAAAATTGGCATTCGCACCCATATTCTCAGTTTGTGTCACATAACGCAGACACGGATATTGCTGACGAGTCTCTGCTAAAAAATTGGCTGTATCATCCGTTGATGCATTATCTGAAACAAAAATTTCTACCGTGCCTTCCGGTAAAGTTTGGATACCCGGCAAAATCGATAGAATATTTTCGCGTAAAAATTCCACGCGATTCCACGTGGGAATACTAATTGTAAGCTTCGGAGGTGTTGATGTTTGCATCATTTTGATCACGCCATTTTCGTTTAAATTTCAACCACAACCACAATGCGCTTGGAAAACCATACACTGCATTGACGAGTAGAATACACCAAGATACGCCCAAGCTGCCATAATGCACAGCGCCGTACCACGCACCCACTGCGATTAAGCTCGCACCAATCACAGAAAGGGGCATAAATAATTCGATCCGATGCGCACGTAAATACAAGGCTAAGACACCAATAATATGAATAAATAAATACGCCAGCCCTAATAACACTATTTCTGACCAAGGTAAAAATCGTGTCATGATCGGATATCCCTGTAACCCATACGCAAGGATGAGTAATCCGACGGCGCCTAACATAAAAATGCTCACCGATTGCCAAAACGCAGTAAAGAAAACACGATCTAAATTTTTATGATCGGCATATGCCGCCAATTCTCCCATTTTAGGCGAACGCACAGTCACCCAAGTCATCGCAAATAAACCCAACATATTCAGGATAGTCAAACAAATGCCCATGCGACCCGACACGACGGCACCTTGATAGTAAAACAGAAGCGGCATAAAAATTTGATTGATGACATACCCAGACACATAAGAGATTGCAATACGCCACTGCATTGGCCAAATTTCAGTCCGCCAAGAAAACGCCGCTGGCTTAAACAAAGTTCGCGCCAAAATCAACAAAAATTGACGATGAGTACTCATCAACCACCACACGGTTGTGATTGCGGTCATCCAAGTATTCACGACAATAAGAAATAACGAATTTGTCAACAAAAAAACAGTCCAGGCCAGCACGTTGGCAACCATGAGTTGCTTAAGACGTAGCCGATAAATCTCTTTCACCTTGCCACTCCCTTCCAATAGCGCCACTATGGGAGACCAAAGTAAATTCAACGTCATGCCTAAGATCAGCAACACCCAAGATATCTGCAATCCTGGTAAAGACAAACTTGTTTTTAAATTGAAAAAAAACAGCCCAAATGGGAGCATGACCGTCACAAAAATACCCGCCAATATCGCGTAGATATGCAAAGATTTTTGGGCAAATGAGAGTAAGATCGCAAAATGATCTTGTGGACCAAGTACCGAGCCTTGCGCGCCCCATGTGAGCGCTTTAAAATAATGTGACGTCGATTGTAGAATCACAAACGACAACCCCAATTCAAAGAAAATCTGTAAGTTTGCCAAACTGGTCAGCGTGTAATACACGCCCTGTTCATCAGGTTGCGTAAGCTTTAAAATCATGACGAGCGTGATGCAAGCGGACAACGCCTGCCAAATGCGAGTTCCTAAGGCATACCGTAAGGTAGCATCGATGTTCAAAAGTTGCTTTAGAAAATGGGCTTTTATCATTGCGGATTATAAGCGAGATTGATCATATTGTAATTCTTTCCATTCTTTTTTGCGCAAGTAAAAATAAGCCCGGCGCAGGATTCGAGCCAAACGTCCCGGAAAACAAACATAAATTACGAGTATCCCAGATAATCTGAATCGCCAACCCTTACCCAGCAGCAATAATTCGATCAAATATGTCCACTGAGAAATCCCTTGCGCCTTGGCATTTAACACCACTTTTAATACCCAAAGACATTCCCGCCCTTTGCCTTCTTGGGGTCGAATCATATAGCGGACGGCTTCTGCGATAAATGTTTTTCTATCTTCTGGCGATTTAAAAAAACGAGCCGTCTGAAACCAAGCCACATACCATTCCAAATCACCTAAATAATACCCAGGTTCTTGGCTGGGCGTATGTGTGATCAACGCGTGCTTCACACTATGCACCAACACCGGTTGGTCCTGAAAAGCACGAATACAGGGCACTAATTGCGGATAGGCGTAACAAATATTCTGATAGGCCCAATTTAAATGACGAGTCATCATCTCACGACGCACAACTGTCGCAGAAATCATACTTAAACTGGCAAAGAAAAAAGATTCTTTTTCTACCAAGGCCATGGCTTGAGCATCTCGACCCGCAGACTCTGGCGCAACCAACCAACCTAAGCGAATGATATCCGCGGTATGCATGTTTAATGCAGTAATCAGCTCATCCACATGCTCTAAATGCCAGACATCATCATCACCAATGACCCAAGAATACTCAGACTGCGCCAGCTCTAACGCACGTAAAATATTGGCATTGCCGCCAATATTATAGAGATTGCGATGATAACGTAACCCTGGCCACCCTTGCTGCCAAGTCGCAACAATCTTCGCCGTTTCATCCGTTGAGCAATTATCCAACACATGCAAAATCAAATTGCGATCTTTAAGACCCGCAAAAGCAGCTAATGTTTTATTGAGTTCTTGCGCACGATTATACGTAATGATCACCGGCTCACACCGATCATTAGGCCAGAGCATCTCAGTCAAAATTTACTCGTTCCTTTTCAAACACTAATGGCCTATTTTGCACCTGAGTGTGAATAGATACAACATATTCACCCAGAATTCCGATAAAAAATAACAAAATAGAACAGAAAAAGAATAATCCGATCAGAATAGGTGCTACGCCTAAACTGAATTGATTCCAAAACAATAATTTTGCAAAGAAAAATACAATGGACAAAATAAAGCTGACTATCGACAATGCAAAGCCTGAAAAAATGGCCAAGCGAATCGGAATCTTGGAATGATTGGTAATGCCTAAAATGGCCATATCATATAAAGAATAAAAATTATTTTTGGTAAATCCACGTAACCGCGGCGGCTGGATATAAGGAATAGCTTTGACTGCATATCCAATTTCACAAATCAATCCACGAAAATAAGGATACGGATCGTTAATTTGACGCATTGCATCCATGACTACTTTGTCATACAGCCCAAAACCGGTAAAATTTTTAAATAAATTAATATTGGCAATTTTAGTCACCAAATGATAATAAAAGCGTCGAATTGCTTTTAAGATAAAAGTTTCATGCGTTTCTGCTTTCACGCCAATCACCACTTTATGCCCAGCCTCCCATTCACGCAGAAAATCCGCGATCATTTCAGGCGGATCTTGGAGATCTGCCACAATCGAAATTACAGCATCGCCTTTGGCTTGTAATAAACCGTGGATTGGTGACCGGATGTGACCAAAATTGCGAGCATTAACAATAATTTTGACCCGTTTATCGTTGGCAGCAATTTCTTTTAATATGGACACCGTAGTGTCTTCTGAATTGTTATCAATAAAAAGGTGTTCATAATCATATTGCGGCAAATGTTCAAATACCGCTTTCACTTGGCGATAAACTTCTGCGATACATGCTTCTTCGTTGAAACATGCAGTTACAATGCTAATCCGTTTCTGCATACGACCTATCTTTAAATACAAATTGTGAGAACAAGCATCCTATAAAACACAATATAAATCAACACAAACAACAGTGAAGTGAGGGTGCGGTCACAAGTATCTAGGCTAAAGGCAACGTATACTTGGTCCCCATTATCACACAAAATACTGAATCCATCGGAGCACCAACGCAGATTGCTCTTCAGCGTCATCACTTTACCAGTATGGGTTCGACTTAATTTGACTTTACCATATTTAGGCAACAACATGTCATGTATACCCGATCATACCGACAGATGAATACTTACAGAGACGCTCAATACATCTGACGAATCTGCATAGAGGTCAATGAAAAATAAAAAAGATTAGGTGCATATTGCATCTGTCTCTTCACTTTCATGACACAGTTGTGCCTGGGAATGAGACCGCTCTGATATACTCTGCAATTTTATGGCAATTAAGCCATCAGTAAATGAAATCTGATGCAAACCAGCATCAACCGTTTGACACCCCATTTGAGCCAGATCGAACACAGCAACCGCGCGGATCAATCGACCATGCCAAGGACATTGTATTTGATGATTCACACAGGGTTGCTGATCTAAACTAGCGCCTTGATGATGACACATTCTCCCAAAAATACGCAAGGTATGATTTGAGCGCACCAACCGCAACCCCCAAGCATCATCTCTACCCCAAAAAAACTCACCATCGTTCGGTAAAATTTCAGCCAAATTTAGTTCGATAGCGTGTGAAGGAAGTCCAGGCTCAGTAGGTAATATCACTTTATCTGTACGAATATCTACCGATTTCACATAACTGTACGTAGGCGCATCATTGGAAAATTCATAGCCCCAATGACGTAATTGCCCACGTCTTTCCCGCATTGGAATATCACCAGACATCAAATCACGATAATTCCTCTTAATGAGCCATCGCAACAAAGGAAAAGTCCATCGCAGTATTTTACTTGAGCCCACACAGTACGTTGTCGTTACCCGAGTCTGATTCGGCCCAAGCGCGGTATACACCGATTCCATGATCAATATGTAAAAAAAACTCGCGGTATAATACAATTGAGACGTCGGCGAATTTTCATAAATAAATACAGACAGCGGTATTTTAAACCCAGGGATCTTTTGGACAACGATCGATGCAATTTGATCGTCACTTGCATAAGCCGGAGCCGCTTCCGCCAAACGATGAATATAATGTAAATGAGGAATATCTTTATAGTTCCAATCTGCATCTGCGACTGAATATTGCCCTTCATGGAACAAGCTAAACTCAGAAAATACAAACCCTTCGCGCTTGAGTCGCGCAAGCAATTGCGTTTTCGTTTTCTTCATAACCATCTCTACGCCCCTATTTAATTGCAATAGTAAGAATATTGCCTAACTTCAATGGCACTTGCAGCCGATTCCAATCCGGAAAGAGTTTTTTCTTGATGCCTAAAGCCCAAATCAAATGATTCAGTAAATATCCCAACGGAAAATGATTGTACGTTTTTTGAATTTCAAGCGTTTTAAAACCCGCTTTGCTTAATAAATTCGAGATTGAACTGGGACGATACAATTGTGGATGTTGTAAACAATAGGCAGGCCAACGTTGCTGCAAAATTTTGGCCAGCCAAGAAGATTCATCATGGGTCACCAGCATGAGAATGGCCCCAGTTTGCATTTTGGCATATAAATGACTTAAAACCTGCACGGGATCTAAAACATGATCCAACACATGAATCATCACCGCCGCACCCAAACTTGTATTGGGGATCGGAGCCTCTTTTAAGAGATCGGAAAACAAACCATGCGGGCGAGAACCGAGTAACTGTTGTAAATTCGGCCACACTGCCTGGTTGGGTTCGGCCAACCAAATCGTATCAAATTTATTTTGGTGAATAACATGCTTGGTAAATAAACCAATGTCTGGACCCATTTCAAAATAATCACCCTTAACTTGAGTCAGATAAGGCAATAATGCTTTAAAATAGCCATATTGAGTTTTTTCTAGAGCACTTAAGTCAACACTGGCGGTATTATCTGGCATATCCTGGTATAAACGCTCAAGTTGCTGCTCCGAAAAATAAGTAGGGCAGAATAATAAGTCACAATCCTGACAACGCAAATACGAAAAAAAAGAGCGTGCCATATCGGTGTCTTTAAAAAACCCATGCCATTGCTCCTGCAATGCATCAAAGCGCAGCAATTCGGCAGGCGCTTTTGAGCTTACGCCTGCTTTCCATTCCGTTACGGGAGCACAAATACAGCACGAACGTTTCGCATAGTCCATTTATTTAATCTCTAGGTAGCAAAAAAACGACTTTATCGTACCAAAAAAAGCTGGTAATGACGACCAGTACACTAATAAAAAACTGAATCACCATTGGATTACAATGCATATATTCAACAAAAACTGGCACCAGAAAAATCATCATCAAAAAATACAGCAAATGAAAGCTGCCAAATTTTACCATTTCTGAGAAGCTTTGTTCAGATGCGCGAAAGACTAAAACTTTATTGGTAATGTAAGAAAAACTCACCGTGATAATATGACAAATCACCAGCGTCCAAACATAGTGCTGTCGATAATTTTCAAATAACCAGTAAACCGAAGGGAACAACCCAAAACCCAATGCCGTATTCAAGCCGCCGACCAACAAAAACCATATCACTTTTGCATCTGTTGGTAACTTGGCTAACATCTATACCCCAGGTTTGCGTTGATAAACAGTAAGTAAGCGACCTTTTTCAATAGGTTCGTAATCATTTTGGATACGCAAAAATAACTGACGTACGTTATTATGCGCCGAAACTCGTCCATAAGATTCATAATAATTGCCATGTGCAGCCATACTATCATATTTTTCTAATAGATCAGAACGGTGATCTCTTTGAATATCTGTATCTACAAAAATATATTGCGGTTTGTTGTCGCGAAGCACCTGCACACATCGCTCAATATCGACATATGAGATCAAATCCAAAATCAAATTGACGACAGGGAACGCATTGTAACGGTGCGCCAAGACAGGGAGGATACTATCGTATTTTGAAATGATGTACATCGAAGGATGTGTTTCATGCCGATGAATTAACTGGATGGTTTCTTCAAACAGCTGCGGCTGCATCGTTGTTTGAAACTTACCATATTGAAATGACCAATTATGTACAACATGGGTAGAAAAAATTTTTTCATATTCTATTCGCCCCATATAAAAGCTCAATAGCCCAATCCCATACATACCGAATAAAATAGAGCTTGCTATCAATCCAATTGCTTGCTGATTAGCGATGTTTCTCTGTTTGTCCTCCGTTAAAAAACACCGCCATGTTAATCCGAAAGTAATCGCTGCTGGTGCCAAAACCAGCAAGTGATGATAAGAAGGATTCCAAATATAATAGATGAGTTGTAATTGCACATAAAAAAACAAACATAACGCCAACCAGTAATAAGCAGAGCTTGTGTTTTTATATTTAATAAACATGAGATAAAACAAACTCAAAAGACCCAATACAAAGAAAATAATCGCGGATGATGTCGGTGGAATTGTATACCCTAAGAGCATGTAAATCAGATTATAATTGACGCCATGATAAGGCAATCCATATAAAATCAGTCCTACGATAGGCGTAGCAACCCAGAATAATAATTTTCTCCACAAAAATTTTTCGGTCGTCAGAAATTTTAAAGAACCGGTACCAACCAATGACAATAATAAGAACAATCCAAAATCTTTACTCCATAAAATACTGATAAACCCTACGAATATAGCTGCCAATAAATATCCAACTTGGTTCTTTTGAAGGTAACGGTAAAACATCAAGATAATGCTCATATCAAATAAATGGCGTATCGGATTATAACCAGGTGCCAGTAAAATAACTTTATAACTCAACAGCAAGACACTTGTGCTTAATAAAAACGCACCAATACACACATAATCTACTCGTCGGAAAATACCATATACAGCCGCCAAAAAAACAAAAAAATAGATGGGATAAAAAGCAAATATCGACTGAAAATAATTCTGAAAACTTACCGAGCCCAATAACGATAAGACATTTTTCAAAAAGACAGTACACCCCCATCCATAAAGAAAAACTTGATGTTCGGCACGCGCACCTAACGATAAAGCTAAAATGGGATTTAATACCCAGCTATGATGAAAAAAGAACCATCCTGATTTAATTTTTGCATTGATTTCCAGAAAATTTTTATCGATAAACTCTTGCTCTTCTTGTGTATACACTCTGGTTTTATAAAAACTTTCTATCTGATGAGAATGAAGAAGTAATGCATCAATCTGCCCTCTACTCTTGGAATCATCTTGGTAAATACGTTGCAAGTCACTATAATCTTGTGCACGCATTTTTTCTCGTACCGATAAAAGGTGTATCTCATCATTATATGAAAATGGACGGTGCTTGGGTTCCGCTAAAAAAAGAATCAATAAAGGATTTTTGGGTATGCTTACAGCGGCAACATTATGTAAAGGCGAAGACTGTAGACCTACACGTGGATCATAGAGATGAAATCCGCCAATCCTGTGCTCATTGACAAACTGAGTATTATCAACAACCAGACCATGATGAAGTATAGTCTGCTCAGGGATATCCATAAAATCGTTGGCAACCTGCAATGGCTTAAAAATGAGCGGGAAAAATATCACGACAAATATAAGAGAAATGACACCCACTGTTACCCAACACCCTCGCAAACCAAGTTTGAATTTATTATTCACAGACTTAGAGTATTCTTGAATTTTCTGCATACTCAACGCAGCGGGCAATAGACTAAAGCTTATCAACCAAACGGTGAAAAACAAGACTTTTGGAAGAAATACAAAACTCAGATTGAGCAAAATAGTAAAAACAAAATAACCCAACCAAAACGATGGCGTGAGTGCTTGCAACCCCCAACGATCATCGTCTTGTTTTTGTTGTTTGGCGCAGGAAATCACAAATACGTTAAAGGCATAAAAAACAATCAGCGCGCACAACGACAATCCAAAAAAAATTAACTGTGGCAATTTATTATGCTTGAAAAATTCAATCCAATCGCATAAATGATTGAGCAAAACATCTAGATCGACGCGCCGGTATAAATACCTGGATATGTTCCAAGCAATCCCTAGCAAGCCCGTACTGAATATTGCAAAATGGAGAAAGACAATATTTTGTATGCTAAAAAAATCCTTTAATCTTACCTTGATAATTTCCGTCATAATTTAGAATTAAGCAAGCATCAACTCATCATGCGCTGGCGTATTCTGAATTTTTTGCAAAGAAGCCTTGTATCGTTCCTGCATCATTTGAATTCGCTCTTCATCTTCACGGGCAATCACACCATAATAGTTTTGCTTGTTTTTTAGCCACATAATTTCAAATTGCACCGCTTTAATAAAAGCAATTTCAGAGTTTTCGATCGCGGATGGACAAGAGAAAATAATTTTTCGGGTTTCAAAGCGATCAAGATGTCCCGTAGGAAACGCTTTAAAGAAAGGAATCGCGTCCACAGAAACACCACCACCAACCACAACTTTTAAACCATGATCTTTCGCCTTTTTAGCCAAATCAATGGACAAATCCAATACTTGTTGCGAATTCACTTGTGTACGACCAATCCCCATCGAACCGACCATATCAACACGCCCAATCACAATTCCATTTAAGTATTTGATCTCAGGAATAGTTAACATTTGATTAAAACATTGGTATGCCGAAAAGGTTTCGATGTTAACCAACAACTCGACTTGATCCAGGTTGTCACCATACACCAACTGTGCCGCACGAATAAATTTCTGTAATGCATAAGGGGTCTCTACCATTGGTGCAATAATACGTTGTGCACCAAGACTGATAGCGTCAAACATATCTTTAATCGCTTCACACCCCCCGATTTTAATATTCAAACCCAAGCCTGGAATTGCTGACGTGACATCTTTCAAGCGCATCGCTTCTTCCATACGTGTGCCTTCCGCTTCAAACTCAGCTTTGATGCCACTGACATGATAATTTTGCTTTAAATCCAGCAACAATTCTGTCATTTGTAATTCCAGTTTATTCATTCTATTCTCCAAAAATCTATTGCTTGAGGCACTTAAATGTATTTATTACTGTAACAACTAAAAAACCTACCAAGATGATGATATGGTAAATGGTTATCTGTTTTGGAACAAGAGCAAATTGATTTTTTGTCGCAGGTAAATGAATTATTCGAAAACTGGTTTGCACGACATATCGAAATTGGATATCATCGAGACCACCATTTAGTAAGAGCAATGAGGATACTAACGTAGTGATTTGCGCAGTAGATAAATATGCGGTGGGATCTCTCGCATCTGCTCCATCCAATATTAGCAATCGATCTTTTTTTGTATGGCTATTTACTGCGCTTGCAATAATCACAACGTACAATTTGTACACCTTTAACCGATTTTTACCGCTCACTGAAGGATGGTTTTCTACCTACGCACAATTGATTTTAGATGGAAAAGTACCCTATCGAGATTTTTATTTATTATTACCGCCATTATATCCTTTGACTATTGCTGGCTTAATGACCGTTTTTGGCAAACAACTGTTGGTGCTTAGAATTGTTGGCATTGGATTGATCATCCTCATGACTAGCACATTGTATGCTGTGTTGGCTCGTTTTTTTAAACACGTAATTGCCGCAATAGCTACTGTAATTACCATTATTTATTATCAATCTGGTGTTGCGCATATCTCCTACGATTTTATCCAATTTGTAACGACTTACGCCCTATTATCCGTTTATTATTTTCTAAAATATTATGATGCCTGTCAGTCAAGCGACCATGTCATACAGTACTGGACCTGGACAAAGAAAGAGAGGTACCTCTTACTATCCGGTGTATTCGGTGCTTTGGTCTTTTGGACCAAACAAAGCAATGGTTCTGTGATGTTAGTATTTATCGCACTTGGCATTGTACTCGCCACACTACCGATCAGTAGACAGTGGATGTACAAAAGCATCTTAGGGTTTGGTTTTGGTGCTGCATTACCAACACTATTACTGACATCTTGGTTATTTCATCACGATGCGTTTTATGCATTTTGGCAACAAATCGCAACCGGCGCTATTCAATCCAAAGGCTCATTATCACAAATATTTTTTTCGTGGATGAAAGGACTGATTAACAAACAATATTTTGATCAGCTTACCGATATCATTTTACTGTTGGTTTATCTCGGGTACTGGCGCTTTCTCATCGGTAATCATCACAGAGTCCTCCACAATGATTGGAAAAA
>CAZBSX010000008.1:0-16354 GCA_964494305.1 uncultured Legionella sp.
TAAGGCAACGAGCAGCATAAAAATGGCTGCAATCCCCCAAGAAATCAAGGCATTACTACCTGCCATTTGCGCACTAATATAAGGACTAAACAACCAACCTGAGCCAATCATGCCTCCAGCTGAAGCGACCAAGATATTTACGGTGGAAATATCACGTTTCAGCATAGCATCCCTAAGATTATGAATATCCAAAGATAAAATATACGCCACTTCTGCTCAATGATTCAACCATACCGAGGGTGTTTGACTCTGAAAATTTTATACTTTAAGATAAATACATACTCAAAACGAGATATGTATCATGCCCATGTCCAAAGCACAGCTCGATGCCGCCAACAAAAAAGCCAAGCAACAGGCAGAAGAAGAACAACAGAGGCGGCATTCTTCGCATTCTCCCAATGCGGGCGCAACGATCAATGTTTTACCAGAAGATAAAAATGAAAAAGATTCCATTATCGATGCATACAAGAATCAATTTGGCGGCAAACCTGGATTCAAAGAACCTATTGTCAATCGAGACGGCTCGATTACACTGACGTTTCCCAATAAAGGCGATGCCGAAAAATTTTTTATCGGAGAAGCTCAAAAAGGAACGCGGATGATCATTGTCGATGCAGTGACCCAAACCGTAATGGGCTATTCGAATGGGGATGGCACGCTCTATCATGCCGATGGAAACGAATGCAAATCTGGCGACGCTCTTAAACCCTCCAAAATCGCAGCTAAAGATTTTACGTTACCAGAGCCGAAATCGCGTCTAGGTAGCTCGATGTAGAATATACAAGAGACTCCTATGTTAAAACAATTTTTAATTGTTTTATGCCTATGTTTTGGTATCTCAGTACTCTTACTCTATGTGTTTCAACGTCGATTAATTTATTTTCCAACACATAAAACGCCACAATTGGCCATCTATCATGCACCCGATATGAGCGTAGTTACTCTGCGAACTCAAGATAATCTTACTCTAAATTCATGGTATAAGAAGCCTGCACGCAATCATTGTCCTACCATCCTCATACTTCATGGGAACGCAGGTCATATTGGGCACCGAATGCCTTTGGCCCGACAATTGATTGAAGCCGGATTTGGAGTTTTCTTATTAGAATACCGGGGGTACGGTGGTAATCCGGGCTCTCCTTCTGAACAAGGACTCTATGCGGACGCACATGCGGCTTTAGAGTTCTTGATACAGAACGACGTCAAATCTGAACACATTGTAGTCTATGGGGAATCACTGGGCACAGGTGTTGCCACTCAAATTGCAGCCGAAAATCCGATCTGTGCACTGATCTTACAATCTCCATTTACGTCGTTAGTCGCACTATCCAAATACCACTACCCATGGATCATTTTACAACCCAGAGATCGTTTTGACTCATTAGGTCGGATTGAAAAAATCCATGCCCCACTCCTTATTTTGCATGGTAACCAAGATCAATTGGTACCGTTTTCGGAAGGGATGACGCTTTATCGACATGCGAATGAACCGAAAAAAATCATTGAATTTGACCAACACAATCATAATGATTTGGGAAAAGCATCTGGTTTTTACGATGAGATAATTCATTTTGTGCAAGAAAATTGTAACCAAACAGCCAATTAGGCATTAATCGTTTCTGGGCAAAATTTAATCATAATCAACAATATGTAGATTTTCTGGCGCTGAAATTTTTTCATAAAAGTGAGGATTACCTGCCTGCATGCGAGATTTGACTTGATCCATAGTGACATTGTCCAAACAGGTGCCCATTCGTTTCACTAGGGTATTGCAATAAATTGCTTGAAATTGATAGAGCACGTGAGTGTTTAATGAAGCATCGGTATTTTTTGTGAAATAATACGTTTGATAATCACTGAGGTCCCAGCGGGTATCATATTTCGTCTGCTTGAATGTATAGGAACGAATGGATGGCGCATTCCCGTGCGACGTTGATAATGCCGCATTCATATAAACCCCCGCTAAGATAATATGGCTGTTATTTTCAATGACTTTAATTTCATCTTTATGGGTATGAGCAGCTAGAATTCCAGTAATGTTTAAGTGATGGGTAATCACTGATTTTATAAATTGCGCATTCGCTTTATCAGACCAAAAATTCGTATTAGACCAAAAATAGGGACGATACACATTGTCACCGGGTGGAATATGGGTCAGCACTATTACGGATTCATTGTGTTTTTCTGCAGCCTGCAATTGCTGCTCAAACCAAGTTAATTGAGCAGATACTGCTTCACGAGTATACCCGGTTTGGTGTTTAGAAAACATCACAGAATTTAATGAAATTAGCCGTAAATTAGGCTTGAGATACGCTGAATAGTAGCCACCACTCACTTTCCGGGCTAACAAACAAGGATAAGTTTGAAGATCTCGATTACAAATGGCTCCAGAAGATAAATAATGCCCATGCGGCCAGACTGTTTTCATGACATCCAAAGGTGACCGAACAGATAATGATGTATCATCGGTTTGAAATGGACCATAATCAGTTGCCAAAGAATCGTTATTGCCAAAACTATATAAGACCGGGATGTCAGGAAACGTATCGCGAAGCGCCGAAAACACAATACGTTCGGTCTCGACAACGGATTGACTCGAATGACGCCTATGCCCGACCAAATCACCTAAGACAATCATAAATTCTGGTTTAGGGATATCGCCTGTTGCAATGCTCGTATGAATTGTATCAAGTAGTTTTTGATAGGTTGGCACATCAAGATCATTCAAAATCGTCGCAGTTTTGGGTGAAAAATCCATCGTATGCTTCGAACTTACATCCAAATGAATATCTGAAATCACTAAAAACGAATGCGAAGACTCAGCATATCCCAGAACACACCCCAACATAGTAGCCAACAAGAATAACACTTTCATTTTACGCATATCACATCCTTGGTGAGTCGTTATCGATCACGCGCCGCCATATCGTACCCGTAGTTTTGTCTTCTAGTTCAATCCCTTGTGCCAGTAACATTTTCCGAATTTCATCTGCTCTAGCCCAATCTTTGGCCAGTCTGGCGTGTTCGCGCTCCTCAATGAATGCGTCGATATCTTCTTTCACCAGCGTATCATCCTGCACCATTGCTTGCAAAAACGCATCGACAGGCACTTGTAAAATACCGAGCACTTCGCCCAAATGTTTTAATGTTGCCGCCAAAATCTTAGACTGTGTTTTATTGATTTCATGGCTCAATTGAAATAATACGGCCAATGCTTCTGGGGTATTAAAATCATCTTGCATGACAGCACAAAAGCGCTCAATCCAGATGGGATCAGTCTCAACCGTATCGTCAGGTGATGTAGTCCGCAATGCTTGATAAAGACGCATTAATGCTTTTGAACTATTTCGAATCGTTTCGGTGGAATAATTTAAAGTCGATCGATAATGGCTACTTAACAGAAAATAACGAACGATTTCGGGATGATATTTCTGAATCACATCCTCAATTGTGAGAAAATTGCCCAATGATTTTGACATTTTTTCATCATTAATGTGTAACAAACCTGAATGCATCCAATATCGAGCATAACCATGCCCCGTTGCTGCTTCAGATTGCGCAATTTCATTTTCATGATGGGGAAATTGCAAATCAACCCCGCCTCCATGAATATCAAATTCTTCTCCCAATTGCTGCATTGCCATCGCAGAACACTCAATATGCCAACCGGGTCGTCCTTCGCCCCACGGAGAAGGCCAGAAAGGCTCATTGGGTTTCGCTTTTTTCCATAAGACAAAATCTAAGGGGGAGCGTTTATCCAGATCAACCTCAATGCGAACACCCGATATGAGCTTATCTATATTTTGCTGAGATAATTTGCCATATTCGGAAAACTGTGTGACTTGGAAACAAACATCGCCTTGCTGTGTCACGTAGGCATACCCCGCTTGTAATAAACGTTCAATAAGCGCGATAATTTCTGAAATATGTTGACTGGCGCAGGGCTCATAATCTGGAGGTATTGTATTCAACACGGTTGCATCAGCATGCATCAAAGCGATTTGCTCACGCGTTAACGCTTCAAATCCGATGCCTCGTTCTGCTGCGCGAATAATAATTTTATCATCAATATCAGTAATATTACGTACATACGTTACCTGATATTGGCTATAACGCAAAAATCTCACGATGACATCAAAACTCACCATAGATCGACCATGGCCTAGATGACAGCGATCGTAAACCGTCATGCCACACACATACATGCCAATCTTGCCGGGCTGTAACGGGATAAACGGTTCTTTTTGCCGTGTTAATCCATTATAGATCATGAGTGTCATGCGTTTTTAGCCTCTAATTTGCCCCACGTATCTTTCAATCCAACAACCCGATGACAACGACTCACTTGACCCGTTGTTGACAAGGAATTCATCGCGTAATAGCCCAAACGTTCAAATTGTACGACTGTATGCAAACCAAGATGTGCCACTGCTGGTTCCGCAAACCCTTGAAATTCGTCTAAAGAATGGTGATTAATAAATTGCAAAAAATCATCCTCTCTGCCAGGATTGGGATCATGAAACAAACGGTCATATTGATCAATCTGAATTGGGTGTGCATGGCTTGCCGATACCCAATGGATCACGCCTTTCACTTTTCTACCTTCTGGGTTTTTACCTAACGTATCTGGATCAATTTGCGCACGAATTTCTATAATCTCTCCATGACTATCCCGCACAACATCCGTACAACGAATCACGTACGCAAAACGTAATCGCACTTCAGTTCCTGGACTAAGGCGGAAAAAATGCTTAGAGGGATGTTCCATAAAATCAGATCGTTCAATATAAATCTCACGAGTAAATGGAAGCACTCTGGTCTCAGACTCTGGATCAGAAGATCGTAATGGCGCAATTAAAGACTCGACTTGGCCTTCAGGATAATTTTCAAGCACGACTTTAATTGGTTCTTGCACACATAATAACCGAGGCGAGGTTTGATTTAAAACTGAGCGGACACACTCTTCTAAAATTGACATGTCGATCACAGAATCAGCACGCGTAATCCCGATGATCTCACAAAACTGACGAATGGCTTCTGGAGGGTAGCCGCGCTTACGCATTCCGCATAACGTGGGTAATCTAGGATCATCCCAACCGGAAACGATTTTTTTCTCAACCAATTCACGTAATTTACGTTTTGATGTCACAGTATGCGACAAATTCAATCGAGCAAATTCGGTTTGTACTGGATTTGCAGGGACAGGCAAATGTTGTAAAAACCATTCATACAGTGGTCGATGATCCTGAAATTCCAGTGTACATAACGAATGCGTAATATGCTCTAATGCATCAGAAATAGGATGTGCGTAATCGTACATCGGATAAATGCACCAGGCATCTCCAGTCCGTTGATGGTGCGCGAAACGGATCCGATATAACACCGGGTCACGCATATTGATATTGCCAGAACGCATATCAATTTTAGCCCGTAATACGTGGGTACCTTCAGGGAATTTGCCCCCTTTCATTGCAGAAAATAATGAAAGACTTTCTTCTTTAGGCCGATTTCGATAGGGACTTTCTTTACCGGGTTGCTGTAAAGTGCCGCGGTATTCTCGAATTTCTTCCATGCTGAGACTATCAACATACGCCAAATCTTTTTCGATCAGCAGGACTGCAAAATCATATAATTGCTGATAATAATCAGAAGAATACGTTGTATCACACCACTGAAACCCTAACCAACGAACGTCGTCAATAATAGCGTTTACAAATTCTTCCTCTTCTTTTAAGGGGTTGGTATCATCAAAGCGTAAAAAACAGCGCCCTGCAAACAATTGCGCCAAACCAAAATTCAGACATATCGATTTTGCATGGCCAATATGCAAATATCCATTGGGTTCAGGAGGAAATCGAGTCACAATTTCAGTATGAACACCTGCTGCGAGATCTTGATTGATCAATTGTTGAATAAAATGTTGGGGCTTTTCAATATCTGTACTCATACGTGTCTCACTACTTACCTAAATCAAAAAACAAAGATTCCGAAAACTGCTCAATCATGCCAAATTCTGGAGGATAAGCCACTGAAACCAGATATAACCCATACGGCGGCGCAGTTTCAGCACCTAATTTTCTATCTTTCGCCGCTAAAACGTCAGTTACCCAATCTACAGGATGACGAGAGGCCCCTACTGCCATTAAGACACCCGCAATATTTCTTACCATATGATGCAAAAAGGCGTTAGCACGAATATCAAGCACGACAAAATCGAGCTTACGAATAACTGAAATCTCAAATACGGAGCGCATAGGGGTTTTAGATTGGCACTCCACAGAACGGAATGACGTAAAATCATGCTCGCCTAGGAGTAATTGCGCAGCTTCATGCATCAAACGATGATCCAATTGCCGGTATTGCCAGGTGACATTAGAACCTAATAATGCTGGGCGAATAGGTGTATTATGAATGACATATCGATATCGACGCGACAGCCCGGAATAGCGAGCATGAAATGTCTCAGGCATTTCTTTACCCCAGCGCACACAGATGTCCTTGGGCAAAAATGAATTCGCACCATAAATCCAGGCTCGAACGCTCCGGTCTTTATCTGAATCGAAGTGAATCACTTGATTGGTGGCATGAACACCTGTGTCCGTTCTACCCGCACAAGTGACTTTAATCTCATCATTAGCAATTTGGCTCAACGCTGTTTCTAGCGTCCCTTGAACGGTGTGTAACCCGTTTTGCGCTTGCCATCCATGATACTGACTCCCATCATATTCTACTATTAAGGCAATCCGCATGCATAATCTCAAAAAATGTAAATCGTCACCCATCCTGAAAAATAGTGAATATTTACCAAAAAATAATGCCAAATCTATCCTATATGCCCTTTTTTGTCTAGGGCTGTTGCTGCATAATGGGTTTTATGGTGTAATTTTTTCTTTAAAAGTGAATTGAACCTATGTCTGCGACTCTTCTTGACGGCACCCTAGTCTCTTCTTTGATTAGAAGTGCGTTGAAACAACGAATTACTCAACACAGTCGAAACGGACATCGACCACCTTGTTTGGCCGTTATTTTGGTCGGTACAGATCCAGCGTCCTTGATTTATATCAGCCATAAACGTAAAGCCTGTACCGCACTCGGCATTCGCTCCATTCCACATCTGCTCCCCACTGAGACTACCGAACAAGCAGTTTTAGCGTTATTGGCAGAACTCAATGCATCTCCTGATGTCGATGGCATCTTGGTGCAACTACCCCTCCCTCAACATATTCGTGCGACCACTATTATTGAACATATTGATCCCGACAAGGATGTCGATGGCTTCCATCCCTTGAATATGGGACGTTTGGCACAGGGGCATCCGCAATTGCGACCCTGTACACCATGGGGAGTTATGCGGCTGCTGGAGCATTATCAACTCAATGTTTCCGGACTCTCTACTCTGGTAATTGGGTCTTCTACAATTGTCGGGCGGCCAATGGCATTAGAATTACTCTTGGCCAAAGCGACAGTGACCATTGCTCATCGTAAAACCAAAAATTTGGAACGGTATATTCGTCAAGCAGATTTGATTATCAGTGCAACCGGTGTGCCCGATCTCGTACACAGCGACTGGTTGCAACCTAAGCAAATTATTATTGATGTCGGAATTCATCGCAATGCAAACAATAAAATTCAAGGCGATATTGATTTTGAACAAGCCCAATCTAAAGTTGCATGGATTACACCGGTCCCCGGCGGCGTAGGGCCGATGACCGTGACTATGTTGCTAGAGAATACGGTGACCTGTTGGGCTAGAAATAGCTGAGATACTATCGTTTACTTATCAAAATCATCCCAATTGAACTCATCATCCAGTTCACCTTCATAATCTTCTAACTCATTTTTGAGACGACGTCTTTCCATGCGCTCTTCTAGTTTACGGCGTATTTCTTTTTTACGTCGACTATCCACTGGGTCAAGATCGAAATCATCATTGAGCTCCGAAAAAGAATTGGTTTCTTCTTGATCAGATGGGTATTTCATTTTTTGCTCCTATATTCGCTTGTGTAGCATCGCTCTGTTCAACACGATGTTACTTATAGTATAGTTCTTTTTTTCTATTAGGGTGATTATGCTTAGTTATCAACATACTTATCATGCGGGATGCTATGCAGATGTCATCAAGCATGTCGCACTGTGCAATATTCTGTCCTATATGACGCAAAAAGAAAAACCACTGTTCTATTTAGATACTCATGCTAGTCGCGGTCTATATGATTTACATGACAAGCAAGCTATGAAAAATCAAGAATTTCTTTCGGGTATCAGTATCTTGTGGGCTGCTCGCGACCAAGTCCCGCCTGAATTTGCAGCGTATTTGCATGCCATTCACCAATGGAATCCAGATGGCAAGCTACGGTATTATCCTGGCTCTCCTGCATTCGCCTTGCAAGCGTTACGCACACAAGATCGTTTGTTTTTTTGTGAGCAACATCCGACCGAATTTTCTCACTTGCAGAGCTTTACAAAACGTTACCCTCGTGTACATTGCGAGAATGAAGATGGCTATCACGAGCTCATTGCACGCTTACCGCCACCAGAGCGCCGTGGCTTGATTATGATTGATCCGTCCTATGAAATTAAAAAAGAATACCGTACCGTTGTGCAAAAAACCCAAGCCGCACATCGTCTTTTTGCAACCGGGACGTATTGCATCTGGTATCCGATTCTGGATAAAAAACTCCATCAACAGTTTGTACAAGGTTTTGCAGCAATTCCACATCATGAGCACTTACTTGTAGAGTTTTACTTGAATTCAAAACTACCGGTAGGCATGGACGCTTGCGGATTATGGATCATCAACCCTCCGTTCATGCTAGAAAAGCAATTACACACTGTTTTGGAGTGTTTACAGACGATGTTTAATCCAGGACGATCTTCTTATGTATTAAAATCGGGGTCTCACTTGTAAGTATCTTCTCAAATTTTTTTTTAGTACACTAGAACGCGGTGATTTTACAAGGTAATCAATTGAAATTGATATTGTCCAGAAAATTACTCTCTTATCAGCATGCGTTGATCGCTCTGCTGATAGCATGTTCTCCCCTATTGACGTGGGCGTCCGCTGGTAACTCAGTCTGGGATGTATTGCGTCAACAATTTTCTTTGAATCATGACGTGACGCAACCCGAAGTTCAAGCACAATTGCGTTGGTTAATTAATCACCCCAATTATATTCAAACTTTGACCCGCTCTGAACCCTACATATACCATATTATTACTGAAATCAAAAAACGCCATCTCCCAGGTGAAATTGCGCTCATTCCGATGGTTGAAAGCGCTTACGATCCATTTGCTTACTCCGGTGCAGGTGCGGCTGGTCTATGGCAACTCATGCCTGGCACGGGAACCGATTTGGGTTTGAAGCAAGATTGGTGGTATGACGGACGCCGAAGCATCTCATCTTCTACAGACGCTGCGTTAAACTATTTAGACTATTTACATCATTTTTTTAATGAAAATTGGATATTAGCATTTGCTGCGTATGATTCAGGCGAAGGAACCATGGCACGCATCATTAAGGCCAGTCATCAATCAACGCTTCGGGTGAATTATTGGTCATTGCCAGTCCCCAGAGAAACTCGAGCGTATGTCCCTCGTTTATTAGCCTTAGCTGAAATCATTCAAAATGCGCAACGCTATCATATTCAATTGCCTGATATTCCACATGTGCCTTATTTCGAAGAGGTCAATATTGGTACTCAAATTGATTTAAATCACGCAGCCAAATTGGCTGGAATTTCTTATCAAGATTTGATCAAACTTAACCCGGGTTACAATCGTTGGGCAACCGCACCCTATCGCCCCTATAAATTACTCATTCCAGCGAACAAAGTAGCACGATTTAGTCGTAATCTTGCCTTAGTACCTGAAGATCAACGCGTATCTTGGACTCGACACCAAGTCAGTGCCGGCGATGATTTGAATATCATCGCGGAGCGCTATCACACGACCGTCAATCTCATCAAAGAATTAAATCAGCTGAAATCGAATGCAATTACCAAGGGGCAATATGTATTAATTCCTAAGAATAAAGCTACTGCGGCCACAGCTATGCCATCATCCAACACGCAACAGCATTATATCAAACCACAAGCGTACAAAGTCATTTATATTGTCGATAAAAAAGATAGTTTTCAAACAGTGAGTCAGAAATTTCATGTCTCTATTCAACAAATCAAAACTTGGAATGCTTTGCAGAAACGCAGTCAATTACGAACTGGGGAAAGTTTAGTGATTTGGCGCTCAACCCAACATCAAGTCTACGTCGTCAAAAATGGTGACAATTTAAGCCAGATCGCGCTATCACAACATACCACAGTAAAAAATTTGATGGCATTGAACCCAAAACTTAACCCAGTCAGGCTACGCTTAGGTCAAACAATTCTATTGACCTAATATCTTCCTTCTATGCCGAACACATTGCGGCCACCATGACATCTTGAATTAATCAGAACTTACAAAAAGCGCCAAGGTCGAGGCAAGTTTTGTTGTTAATCTAAACCGGTACTACTACTCGAATTCGTGTCATCTTCATTTTCTTTTGGTTCAGGCTCGTTGTGTTTCGCGTTAGAACGCAATTCTCGCATAACTGTGATATATGTTTTTATCGTTTTCAAAGACACTGCCGTACGATCTCTAGTAATAATTTTGACATTGGATTGATCAATTTCAGCTTCCTCCCAGTGCTTGGGATTATTTATAAAATCATCCATATCTTTTTTAGCCTGTACTGATTCTGCTTGCAAAGCTAGGATCTCAGGTACCGATTTATGTTGTTTGATGGCAATGTTAGCCTCTTTCTGCGCAATTTTATAGTTTCTTTGCAAGGATAAATAGGCGTGAGGATCAATTAAGTTATGAATGAAAATATTCTCACTTTGATGATGTTTTCTAATTTCACTAAGCTCATGATTCCACACAACCGAATTCGCACCAATTCCGAATGGCACATAAATATTTATTCGGCCAGTGGCCGAATTTGCGTATGAGGAAGATACGGCTTCCCAAACACCAATAACAACCGAAGTATCTATATCGACTGTGAAACCAATCGACTGGTTTGTTAATATATCTTCAGCAGATCCTATTTGTATGTTTTTTATTTCACCAGAAATTTCTTTATGAGTTTCTTTTGAATGAGATAATCGAGTGAATGCATGAGGCCCAAAACATTCTTTCAATTTGGCACTAATGCTTCTGGATTCCAGAATCTTACCAAATGGAGTCATTTCAAGAATCGTGCCATGCTGCGCAGCGAGATTTCGACCTGAAGAACTTGAGTAGAGATTTTTAGCGGATGGATTCAGATGCTCATCTACTTCTTCAGACAGTAATTGATTCACCTCATCAAAATAAGGCATGATCTTGGCTTGTAATTTTTTGATTTCTTGATGACGCTTTTCAGTCCATAAAACCATATTTTTAGCCACACGACAAAGATTAATTGGATCCTGGACCAGAACTTCTTTAAATTGATAAATTGCATTTGTGATTTCTGCGCAGATCCGGACTATTGTTTCGCGATCGGCAGATGAAAGCTCTGACACACCCTGCGTTTTAAGTAATTCTTCTGTCGTTTGTGTCTTCAATGCATCAAAAAATGGCTTAATATCAACTGATAACAGCGGCGGCGCTAGGCTGTCGGCCAATTCCGCCACACCAGTTGGCGATGTGGGCGTTTTAACTCTAGGAATAGGAGGCAATGGAGCCCCCTGTGATAGCATCACAGATTCACTTGACACTTTAGCAGACTTTAGTTTAGGTAGTTTATTCTTATTATTACGCCTAACCAATTTATCATCTTTCGATTGATCCGTCTTAGTAGCAGTGAGTGATAAATCTGATTTGCCACTTCGTAATGAAGGGACTGAATTTGAAGCAAGTATAGTCGCAGTGCCATCGGATACTTTGGCAGATTTTATTTTCGGTAATTTATTTCTATCATCAAGTTTACGTAATTTATCGTCTTTTTGGAATTTCATACAGCCCCAAGCGTGACCAATAAAAACACCAATTGTCTTTTATTAATTTTAGTATGGTTTGTTTTTTTGTCAAAAATATATTTTTTATACAATATTGATTAAATAATATTTGATAAACTTTATATTAAAATGACCTATCTCCTCAGCAAGCAATCCTAAAATCAGTATATATCTCCTGAATATTGCACAATAATCTGGCGATTTTTGCCCTAAAGCCTTATAATCTACTTACCCTATCTCGTATGCTGTGATTATGAAGCTTCTATTTGATTTTTTTCCGATTGTCTTATTCTTTATTGCCTATAAGTTCTTTGATATTTATTATGCCACGGCCATTGCTATGGCAGCTTCCGTAGCACAAGTACTTTTTTTCCGAATCAAACACCAGCGCTATGAGAAATTGCACTTAGCAAGTCTCGCTTTAATTTTGATTCTTGGGGGCGCAACTTTATTTTTTCATAATCCCTGGTTTATTAAATGGAAACCGACCGGAATTTATTGGTTGTCTTCTTTGGTTTTTTTAGGTTCCAATTTTATTGGCGCCAAACCCATCATTCAAAAAATGATGGAAAACAATGTGAACCTGCCCACAAAAATATGGCGTCGACTCAATTATGCCTGGGCTGTGTACTTTCTGTTGATGGGTGCATTAAATCTATATGTTGCCTATTTTTATACCACCGACTTTTGGGTTAATTTCAAACTGTTTGGAGGTACTGGATGTATGCTCTTATTTGTATTTATTCAGGCATTGTATTTAACCAAACACGCCATTGTGCCTTCATCTAGCCGTTCATAAGCGTAGACGTAAGGGAGTTGTTATGAGGTTGTTACTGGTTGAAGATGATGAGCTTTTGGGCGATGCCGTCAAAACTGGACTAACGCAATTTGGCTATATTGTTGATTGGTTAAAAGATGGTGACATAGCCCGCAACGTAGTAAAAACTGACGCGTTTGATTTGATCATACTGGATCTTGGATTACCTAAAGTCTCTGGAATGTCTCTGTTACAAACTATCCGACAAGCTCAGAATAAAACACCCGTTATCATCTTGACCGCGCGCGAATCAATCGACGACAGAATCAAAGGACTCGATGCGGGCGCAGATGATTACATTACTAAGCCTTTTGATTTGAATGAATTAGGAGCCCGGGTCCGTGCCTTAACTCGTCGCGCACAAGGACGTGCCGACACTGTCTTGCATTACGCCAATATCACGATTGATCCTGCCGCTCACTCAGTCTTATTAGATGGACGCCCTATCAATGTACCGCGCCGTGAATTTGCTTTGTTACAAAAGCTTATCGAATCTAATGGTCAAGTTCTGTCTCGAGAACAACTGATGCAAAGCATTTACAGTTGGGATGAGGAAGTCGATAGCAATGCGCTAGAAGTCCATATCCATAATCTACGTAAAAAATTAAATGCTAATTTCATTCGAACTATCCGTGGTGTCGGCTATCTTGTAGATAAAATACCCAAGGATACTATCAATTGAAATCATCTATCCGTAAGTTTTTACTGCTGAATTTATTATTTTCGGTAACCATCACCACAACCCTCACTGCAGTAGGAAATTATTATCTCGATCAGAAAAATATTCAAGAGCACTTAGATACGCTACTTGCGATTTCAGCGCTGTCCTATCAGGCATTACTGGGCGATGACGTGTACCAACGCCAATTACAGACGATTCAAACTGATTTAAATACCATCCCTAGTAAAATTGAAACGTATTACCGTAAGGCCCAGTTAACCAACCAGCCGCCGGAATTTTATTTGGAAAAATTTAATTTTCAAGTATGGTCTGACTCAAATCAACTTCTGTTGCATTCTTCTGGTGCGCCCAAATTACCGTTAATTTCAAAAACTGAAGGATTTAATAACAAATTAATCGAACAACAACATTGGCGTGTTTTCACAACCATTAACCCCAAAGCGAAAATTCGCACCGTGTTAGCTGAGCGCTATGATACACGGAATGAACTTGGTCGGCGTATTGCCTTGGATGATCTGTACATTATGTTACTCGCCCTCCCCCTCTCCGGCTTTTTAATCTGGATTGTCGTTGGGCGAGGTTTAGATAGCCTTGAATCAGTTGCTGAAGAACTGGCAAACCGAGAGCCTAATCACTTAGAACCGGTTAAAATCGAAGACTTACCAGAAGAAATTCGACCTGTGATTGACGAGCTAAATAAACTTTTTTTCCGTTTGAAAGAAGGGTTTGAACGAGAGGCTCGCTTCGCTGCAGACGCAGCACATGAATTGCGTACGCCACTTGCAGCATTGAAAGCCCAAGCACAAGTTGCACTCAATACGACTGACATTACTGAAAAAAATATCGCGCTCCAAAAAGTTATCGCAAGTGTTAGTCGTAATACGCATATCGTGCAACAACTCTTAACTATGAGTAAATTGGTGCCGGATCAATCTATTATGCATGATTTGGACCCTGTGAATTTGGCAGTAATCACTCGTGACATTTTAGCTATGCTAGCACCGAGTGCTATTGAAAAACACATCGAATTAGAATTTGAACCCGATCCACTGGTTGCCACCTTTACCGGCACATCGACGGCTATTAGTATTTTAGTGCGCAATCTCGTTGATAATGCGATTCGCTATTCTGAACCGTATGGCCATGTCATCGTGCGCGTTTATCAAAAACAAACTGATATTGTCTTAGAAGTGCAAGATAGCGGCCCAGGAATTCCTGAACAATTTCGTGGTCGCGTTTTTGAACGATTTTTTCGTGAATTGGGCAACAAAAGCACAGGAAGTGGTCTCGGATTAGCAATTGTACAACAAATTGCTATGTTACATCACGCAGATATCAATCTTGATTCGCCGCCATCAGGCACTGGCCTGATCGTGAGAGTGTTTTTCCATTCGAAAACAGCGCTGGCCACGGAGTCGATAAAGAAACGGGATAAACAGTAAGGATAAGAAAAACGCCATGATATACAAACCGACCCAACCAAAATGACTTTGTAGAAATGCACCAATTGGCCCAGAAAACACGCGTGGTAATCCGGCAAACCCAACCAACACAGAAAACTGAGTCGCAGTAAATTTCTGATTAACAAAACGCATCATCAAAGCAACCAACGCAGTAGTTCCCATTCCTGCCGCAAAATTATCGCTAATCACAGCTGTAATGAATAACGGTAAATTTTGACCTGATGCAGCTAAAAAAATAAAAATAATATTGGTGACTGCCTGTAATAAACCAAAAATCAATAACGAGCGGTATAAACTCATCCGTAACATGGTAACGCCACCGACAATACCACCTAAAATAAGCGCGAGAGCGCCCCAGATTTTATTCACATAACCAATGGTCGCTAAACTGAAACCCAGGCCTTGAATCAGGAATGGCATGAGGATCCCACTGATTGTAGTCGTAAATACTTCCCCAAATTTATAAAGTAAGACGAAGATGCAAAAGGACACGATATCAGGACGAGACATTAAATCCCGAATAGGATCCATAAACGCAGATAAAACAGGACTTTTTGCTATAGTCTTTTTAGGTTCTGGACTCCATAAAATGGCAAGCATGCCAATCAACATTCCGAGACTCATGAGCCGATATGTAATAACCCACCCATACGATTGCGCCAAGATCAACGCAACCCCACCGCTTAATAACATAGCAACTCGATACCCAAAACTCGCTAAAGACGCACCCAACCCGTAGTACTCCGTTGGCAGATACTCAACCCGGTGCGCATCAATCGCGGCATCTTGCGTCGCAGAAAAAACAGCTAAAATAAGTGCAATGCTGGCCAAGACTCCTGGTGATACATTAGGCGAAAACCAAGTCATTGCATGTAGGCCGATGGCCAAAAAAATTTGCATGCCCAGAATCCAACCACGTCTTTTGCCCAAAGGCAAAATACGATAACGATCCAGAACTGGTGCCCATAAAAATCGAATAAGATAAGGTAGACCGATTAAACTTAGCGCGCTTGTTAACCAGAGCGATAGTCCAGCATCTGCAAACCAAGCTTGCAAAGTTGAACTGACCAGGGCAAGTGGTAATCCTGAAGAAAACCCGAGAAAGAATACTATCAATAATTGTTTGATCATAGCGACATCGAAGTCTGCCTACCCCGCTTACGCGGGGGAGGTGACAACATATTTTACTTCTTTTTCTTGTCGATAGAGAGTAAATGCACGGTAAACACCAATGTTTCATTGGGGCCAATCACGCCACCTACATTACGGACACCATATGCCAAATTAGATGGAATATAAAGCTCCCAAGTAGAGCCCTCTGGCATCAATTGTAATGCTTCGGTCCAACCGGGGATGACTTGCATCAACTGAAATGTTGCTGGTTTACCGCTTTTTTCAGTGCTATCAAAGA